>JAZLHG010000464.1:0-3852 GCA_045616705.1 Lachnospiraceae bacterium
TGGGAAGTTCCATCCATACTGACATATCCGCCATCCCTATAGCACGACCATATTCCAACACCCGGTGCTGAATACCGAACCTTTGTATTCAAATTGGAGAATGATGCTCTCGCATTGTACTGATCAACCGCACCAACTGAAACCGCATTAGGACATTTACCTGGATAAGAAATCGTATTACCTCCGTAGTTACCGGCAGCACAAATCACCGCAATACCCTTGTTATAGGCAGCATTAACCGCATTTTCTATAACAGGATTTCTCTGATAGTAGTCGTCCGAATAATAAGGATACCCAATATGCACACTAAGACTGATAACATCAACATCTTGATTAATTGCCCAGGTCATGGCAGCTTCAAAAGCATTTAAGGAAAAACTCCCACCATTGAACATGTCATATCCATATAAGGTAACTCCGGGAGCAATTCCCGCACCACCCTTTCCATTATTGGCATTTGCACCTATTATTCCGGAACAATGAGTACCGTGACCGTTATCATCGACATTGGTCCCGTTAACCGTTTTCTTACTGCTATAATCAAAGTTTGCAGTTCTGGCTGCAGTAACGTTACCTAAATCTTCATGATTTGCATATACACCTGTGTCCAGTACCGCCACCTTAACGCCACTGCCTGTATATCCTGCATCCCATGCAACTTCAGTATTCATTTTGTAATGTTGATACTGGTATTCCGAATTAGCACTACTAAGTTTTAGGTAAGGATCATTATATCGATTTGAAGTTACGTTTGCATAATCGTCTTCACCATCGTAATCATTACCTTCTGTATATTCAATCTCTGTTTCATCTGAGTCTAAACCACCGTATAAATTAGGCCATGCTGCAGGTAGCATGCTATCCGATTCAGCAGAGGCAAGTACTGCTTCTTCTGCCGTACGAACAGGTGCCGTAGGCTCTGCATTCAACTCAATATAAGCATAGTCAAAATAGATATCAATCAGTGTTCCGCCATATGCTTCCGCATACATCTGTGCGGTTTCTTCATCAGCTGCAGCAACAAAAATGCCATTATCTGTATAGTCCACACCCTGAACGGCATTCTTAAAACCATCCAAATTCTCTCTTAATTCTTCTTTATCTGCCTGAACCTCGGCATCTTCTAAGAAGCCTTCAATAGTTACTCCAGGGAATAAATCCGCAAGTTCTTCAGGATCTATCGGCTCCTCTTCCGATTCTTCTGCTAACTGAGCGTCATCACCGGCTTCTGCAGCCTCGCTCTCGATGCCTTCGCCTTCGAGGCCATCAAAGGGTTCTTCTACCCCCCCTCCCGGATTTTCATCCGTGAGTTCGCCACCCTCTGTAAGGCCTTCTTCTACAGTTCCTTCGAGGGTATCTTCTGTAGCGTCTTCGATTACGGTTTCGTATCCGTTATCCTGCAGTTCATTTATTTCTGCAGCAATTACCGGCGCCTCCTGAGATAGAGCCAAAACGAGAGCCAACGCTATCGCGAGAGCTCTTTTCGTCCACAATCTGCCCCATTTTCTCATAACACTTGTCCTCCTGACATTCCTTCGAATATGATATCAATGCGTATTATCCTGCTACGCTAAATATTCTTGAATAGATTCGTACATGGTCGTAGATGCACTTCCATGTGCTTCCGGAATTCACGGTAACACAGATATAACCTGTACCGTCTTCAGCCTGGGCATAACTTACGGAGTTATGACCGGATTCTTTCACATATCCTGTTTTGGCATAGAGTACATTTGCGCCACCACAGTCCTTATCTTCGATTCTACGAAGAAACCAGTTGGAGATTTCAATTCCATCCGGGTGTTCCGTAGTGGACGATGTTACATATTTACGCTCTGTCAGAATCGGTCTGCATATCGGATTGCTCATTGCCGCTTCCATAATGATGGCAATGTCATAACAGGTGCTGTAATGATTCTCATCATATACCCCTGCACAGTTGGTGAAGTGAGAAGTCTCTCCAAGTCCTAACTGAACCAGCTTCTCATTCATCATATCGACGAACGCTTCATGGGAGCCTGCCACATAAATAGCAAGAGCCATAGCTGCATCTCCGCCTGAAGGAAGAATGGTGCCGTACATTAAATCACGCACGGTAACCTCTTCATTCTCCTTAAACCCTACAATACTAAGACCATTCTTATAGGCGTAATAGCCCATTTCTGCCGTAATGGTCACTTTATCATCCAAATTCTGCACATGTTCGGCAGCTACCAGTAACGTAAGAACCTTGGTCATAGAAGCGGGGACCATTCGTTCCTTACCCTTTCTGCTACTGATAATGGTATTACTCTTCGGGTCAATGAGAATTCCGTACTCTGCCAGAACATCATCACCTAAACCTGTTGTATAGGATGCCTCTTCCGCATAGAATTCCCCGGTTGTCGAGGCATCAACTGATGCGTCGGTAATCTCAGGCTCTTCCGTCTGTTCCTCCGTTACCGCAACTTCGTCATTGCCTGCTGCAGATGCATCCGCATCCTCCAAGGTTTCAACCTCCTGCATGGAAGAATCTGTTGCCTCTGCCGACTGAATCGACTCAATGGCCAGTCCCTCATTTGCAGCCTGCATCTCTTCTGTAACTTCCGCTGCCATGGCAGGCTTCGCGGTAAAGATGGAGATCACACTATATATGCCATAACCGATGCCGCCAAGGACCAGTAATGCACATACGCATACCGGTAGAATTCTGGTTACAAACCACTTTATTCTGCGACGAATCCGCCTGGCTGTCCGCTTACTTATCCGTCTGTTCATAAATACCCCTTATTGCTCTATATGTGTTGTATCCGTAAATCCCCCTCAGAATTTCGGACACTACTCCTATTTCACCATATACATGGTAATTGTATCACATGTTATGTTACCTTGTATAGTATTTTTGCATGGTGGGTTAATTGCAATTAACTATTTTCCCGCAGGGTACATTCTGTTATAATAAATTCAATTTGAATTTGGAGGATGAATTATGATTTCTTTTGCAAGTGACTATATTGCCGGTGCTCATCCTGCGGTGCTGAAGCGTTTGGTAGATACCAACCTGGAAGTGCTGACCGGATATGGCACCGATCCCTATTGTAAGAGTGCGGCTGACAAGATTAAGGAAGCCTGCGGCACCGATGATGCCGAGGTATTCTTCTTAACCGGAGGAACACAGGCCAATCAGGTGGTAATCAGCACAGTTCTGGCCAATGAAGAGGGCGTTGTTGCTGCCAATTCCGGCCACATCAGTCTTCACGAAGCCGGCGCCATTGAATATACCGGCCACAAGGTTATCGAGCTTCCCGGCAAGGATGGCAAGCTGGCCGCATCTACTCTTAAGGCTTACCTCGAGAATTTCTATGCGGATGAGAACCATGAGCATATGACTTTCCCCGGTATGGTATATATCTCATACCCTACCGAATACGGTACTCTATATACGAGAGACGAGTTGTCTGCGCTTCATTCGCTGTGTAAGCAGTATGACATGTCCCTGTTCGTAGATGGTGCAAGACTGGGTTACGGTCTCTGCAGTCCTGCCTGCGATTTAACCCTTCCTGAATTCACCAAGCTGTGCGATGTATTCTACATTGGCGGAACCAAGGTAGGCGCTCTGTGCGGCGAAGCGGTTGTATTCACCCACAACAATGCGCCCAAGCGTTTTATGACCCAGGTGAAGCAGCACGGTGCCATGATTGCCAAGGGTCGTCTGATGGGTATTCAGTTTGATACCCTCTTCACCGATTCTCTTTACTTCGAAATCGGTCGTCATGCGATTAAGCTGGCTGAAGAGTTGAAGCAGTTATTTGAGGAATTTGATTTTGAATTTTTCTTAGACTCTCCCACCAATCAGCAGTTCATTATTCTTGA
>JAZLHG010000465.1:0-3289 GCA_045616705.1 Lachnospiraceae bacterium
ATATAGAAGTGAATATCCTTATCCGGATCTTCTGCTTCCAGAAACATCATCTGTGCCACAATCAGGCTGGATGTTGTCTCATTAACTTCCTCTCCGAGGAAAATAATACGTTCCTTCAATAATCTAGAGAAAATATCATAAGAACGTTCCCCTCTGCTTGTCTGTTCAATGACATAAGGCACTAAACTCATATATACTCCTCCTATGAATAACCAAAATTACTCTTCAGTCTTCTTGGTAGTCTTCTTAGCTGTTGTCTTCTTAGCAGGCTTCTCAGCATCATCTGCCTTAGCTGCTGCCTTCTTAGCTGTTGTCTTCTTAGCGGGCTTCTCAGCATCATCTGCCTTAGCTGTCTTCTTAGCAGGCTTCTCAGCATCGTCTGCCTTAGCTGCCTTCTTCGCTGCAGGCTTAGCTTCCTTTGCTTCTGCAACAATCATCTCAACGGCCTTCTGGATTGCAACATCCTCTGTAAGCTGTTCCTTCTCATTCTCACCGAAGAGTTCTTTCACCTTATCAAGTTCCATCTGATAAGTATCAGCAAGCTTCTGAAGCTCTGCCTCATACTCTTCCTCGGTAACCTGAATGTTCTCAGCCTTAACAATTGCCTCAAGAACCAGTCTGCTCTGGATTCTCTTCACAGCACCGGGCTTAAGCTGCTCGAAGAACTTAGCGGTATCAAGACCTGTGAACTGGAAGTACTGTTCAATGGAGAGCCCCTGCTGCTGCAGTCTTGCTGCGTAATCATTGGCCATCTGACGAGTCTGAGTCTCAATCATAGCCTCAGGGATATCCATCTTAGAATCAGCAATAATTGCCTCGATTACAGCATCTTCTTTCTGCGCCTTCGCTTCGTTTTCTTTCTTCTCTGTAAGCTTCTTCACGATATCAACCTTGTACTCTGCAAGTGTCTCAAACTCTGATACCTCAGATGCAAACTCATCATCAAGTGCAGGAACTTCCTTCTCCTTAATCTCCTTAACGGTTACCTTGAACATTGCATCCTTACCCTTAAGGTCTTCTGAATGGTATTCTTCAGGGAACTTCACGTTAACTTCTACTTCTTCATTCAGCTTCGCACCGATTAACTGCTCTTCGAAACCGGGGATAAATGCGCCGGAACCGATTGTTAAGGGGTAATCCTCGCCCTTGCCGCCTTCGAAAGCAACACCATCAACGAAACCTTCGAAATCAATTACTGTCATATCCTTATCCTGAACCGGACGATCCTCAACGGAAATGGTTCTTGCATTGCTCTCCAGTTCCTTGTCCAGTTCAGCCTGTACTTCGTCATCACTTACGGATGTATCAATCTTATCAACCTTCACACCCTTATACTTACCAAGTTCAACCTCGGGCTTAAGAGCAACCTCAGCTGTGAAAATAAAGGGCTTACCCTTCTCAACCTGTACTACGTCGATAGAAGGCTGTGATACGATTTCAAGTTCCTTATGCTCTGCAAGTTCTCTCTCATACGCATCGGGAATCAGAATGTTAGCAGCATCCTCATAGAATACAGCCGGTCCATACATCTTCTCAATCATCTGGTAAGGAACCTTGCCCTTACGGAAGCCGGGAACACTCATTTTATTTTTATTCCTCTGAAAAGCCTGCTGAATAGCCTTCTCAAATTCTTCTGCAGAAACTTCAATTGTAAGCACTGCCATGTTCTTCTCTTTGTTCTCAACCTTTAAACTCATTTATATATTCCTCCTAAAAAATGATCCATTATCATTTATCCGAGTTCTCTCCCTATAAAAGGGCATAAACTCGCAATCATTGTTGATTATATCACACGAACCGCCAAAATGCTAGAGAAAATAACACTTATAGTAAAATAACAACGTTATATATCATTGTTACGTAACGTTGTTTTCCTTCCTCCGATTATTTCATAAAAAAAGGGTATCATTTTCGCCAAAAACGATTATACTTTTTCTTGTATCACATAGTTATTGCTCAAAGGAGGCTACAGCCCATGGGATGCGAAATCGAACGCAAATTTCTTACCGGAGCACTTCCTAATAATCTGGATTCCTACCCTTACCACATTATCGAACAGGCCTATCTTACAACAGACCCCACTATCCGGGTCCGAAGGCAGGACGATGATTATTACATGACCTACAAAGGAAAAGGCCTCCTATCTCACGAGGAGTATAACCTCCCCCTGACACAGGAAGCCTATGAGATTCTGAAAAGCAAGGCCGACGGCAACATCATCGCCAAGAAACGAATTCTGATTCCTTACGACAAATATACCATCGAGCTGGACGTATTCGATCCACCCTTTGCGCCGCTCATAATTGCCGAAGTTGAATTCGACTCTATCGAAGAAGCCGGTTCTTTTACACCACCCGACTGGTTCACAAAGGATGTAACGGATGACCGCAATTACTACAATTCTAATATGAGCAGAAGGGTTTTATCATCGTAAGAGAATCCATCCAGGTTCTGCCGTTACCACGGTAATTCCCAAGCGTACTTAGGATGATACTGTGGGGCTTCACGCCCTTACGCTCTAAGTCATCCTTCATTACCACGGAGCCCGTATCCGAAATCACATAATAGTTGCCGTTTTCGGAACCCACATAAATCATGGCGTGACCCGGGAACAGCAGAATGGAGCCTGCAGGACATAAATCCAGCAGGTTCTCTTTATATCGGTCCGGCATCCCGTTTATTTTAAGATTTATCGTGTCCATTTCCATCATACCTGTGGTATTCCTTGCTGTATGAATACCGAAACATCTGTACATTTCCATCACATACTGGGAGCAGTCTCTGGCATGGTACATGCCACCCCATCCATATCGTTCGCCCACGCAGTCAAACGCCAACGTCAGAATATTTCTCTGGGTTGCAGGCAAATACCCGATACTTACGGAAATATTAGACGGTAAATATGCATTCTGATAACTCAGACTACCATTGTCCATACGAACCGGCATACGTACTACATAGTTATCATAAGCCTCGCGACCTTCTGAGAATTTCAAATACTGTTTAGAGTCCACCACTTCCAGTTTGGTTCCCATAGACAGTTCACGTCCGGATAGCTTAGGGCGCTTAGGGTCCACATCCAGTTCAGCGGTATTCTCGGTAATCATCAGGAAATTCTCAGGTGAAGTATTCCGCATCCAGGCCTGATAATTTTCGGTTATTGCCACAACGGAAGCATCAATCCAGCCTCTGCAGTAATCCGTCTGAACGTAATACCAATTATTGTCCGTACTGGTCAACAACACAATCAGAGGTTCATTCATCAACGCCGAACTGTTCTGAAATTCAT
>JAZLHG010000466.1:0-3235 GCA_045616705.1 Lachnospiraceae bacterium
CCTTCTCCCAATAGATGTTCTTCATACTGAGATTTTCTAAGCAATCCGGAAAATCAATACCTTTTAGTATATGTCTTTGGTTATTGGTAAAGACACCGCCGGCCGGATCATAGAAGTCAAGCTCTAATGTCTTAAGACCATGCATCTGACCGATGTCAGCAAGTTCCGAAAAGCTGCTAAGGCTTGACTGTTCAATAGATCGCGCTGTCTGATCATTGATTGTCAGGGTCTCAATGGCATCCATCTCATCTTGAGAGACAACTCCATCATGATTGGTATCAATACCAAGCGCTTCTAAAAGCCATATTCGGAACATTCCGTTCTGAAACTTAACAGTTTCAGAAGAGTTGTAACGCTTTGCCAAATACGAGTTTTCGTTGGCATAAAGAAGTACCTGCCCATAACCGGTTCCGGGGGTCGGATTGATTGTACACGTATCGTCTGATAGATTTTCGAATAGGTTCTCTGTTCCGCCATTAATAGCAAGTGTTGCTTCTTGAGCGCCTTCAAAAGAAACATTGATTGTAAGCTCCTCAAGATTAGGGCAATTTTGAAGATTTAGGACGTAGTTTTTCTCATAACCGCAACTGCCCCATGTGCCAATCTCAAGTTCCGGATGTTTGTAATTGTCACCAAGCTTTACATTATTAAGAACCAATTTCTTTAAATTCGTACAATTCTTCAGGCTTCCTGAATATGAGGTCTGAAATACCGGCGAATCATTTTCATAGAAATAACAGTTCAGAGTAGTGTTCTCGATAATAAGATTTTCTACGGATGCCGGCACAGAAAGATTTCTAATCTCATCCACGTTTTTAATAATCAGGGTCTTTACGGTATCATTATATTCATCAACACCTGCACCAAGATCGCCGTCAAAGTTGCTAAGAAATCTAAACTGAACCATGTTCTCGGTAAGTTCGCGAGGATAATCCGGATCGAGCCCATCGATTTCAATTGTTTGGTATGTGGCCTGTTGCGCCATTCTTGCCGCATTATAATAGTTGGCGAGATTATAATCTTCCTCTTCATTAATATCAGGGTTAGCTCCTGTACCATACTTAGGATCGATACCGATGTCCGGATATTTCAGGCTAAGATAGGTCAGAAATTTCATAAGATAGTAAGGAGAGCCGGGCATACATTCTGCTTCGCGAGCTTCTTCATCCGTTTCAAATGTCGGTAGACCATCTAATCCACTTGATTCAAGTACATCAGAGCCTTCTTCCTCTTGTACAGTAGCATCCTGTGCAAAAACAGATATATCCATGGTCATTGTCATGGATGCGGCTAATAACAGTGCTGTTATTTTTTTTAAATCATTTTTAAAGTATTTTCTCATTTTCATTCTTCTTACCTCGTTAAGCACGCTCCTAGTGATGTGCATGCGCGATTCCATATAATTTTAACAGATGTATTTACTTATGTCATGGAATATTCGACACAAAGTGACGTATTTGTTGGATATCTGGCACATTTTAAAAGCAAAACGAACAGGTGTTCGTAAAATAGTGGACAAACAAACTTCTATGTGGTAAGATGAAATACACGTTTCTTGTAAAATAAAAGGTTTATTTGTTCTTTTTCTACGCTATAGAAATTGAGAAAGAAGTTGATGATATGGAGTTCAAACTACATTCTGAATATGCACCGACAGGCGATCAGCCGCAGGCAATTGAGAAGCTGGTAAAAGGGTTCAAAGAAGGCAACCAGTTCATGACACTGAAGGGTGTTACCGGTTCCGGTAAGACCTTTACCATGGCGAATGTGATACAGCAGTTGCAGAAGCCTACCCTGATCATATCTCACAATAAGACTCTTGCAGGTCAGCTCTATTCAGAGATGAAGGAATTCTTCCCTGAGAACGCAGTTGAGTATTTTGTATCCTACTATGATTATTATCAGCCGGAAGCTTATGTTCCTTCTACAGATACTTATATTGAGAAGGACTCGGATGTAAATGATGAGATTGATAAGTTAAGATTATCCGCTACCGCATCCCTGGCTGAACGTAAGGACGTAATTGTGGTGGCTTCCGTATCCTGTATTTATGGCCTGGGCAGCCCCATTGATTACCTGAACATGATTGTATCCCTAAGACCCGGTATGCAGAAGGATCGTGATGAGGTAATCAGAGCACTGATTAATATTAACTATGAGCGTAATCAGATGGATTTCGGCCGTGGCAAGTTCCGAGTATTGGGAGATATAATTGAATTGTTTCCGTCCTGGGATTCGGATTGTGCGGTTCGTATTGAATTCTTCGGGGATGAAATTGATCGCATCACGGAGATTGATGCCCTTACCGGTGAGAAGAAGGCAGAACTTCATCATTTCGCCGTATTCCCTGCATCCCATTATGTAATTCCGCCGGACAAGATTAACCATGCCTGTGAGACGATTGAGGCAGAACTAATAGAACGCGTGAAGTATTTCAAGAGTGAGGATAAGCTACTTGAGGCACAGAGAATCTCTGAGAGAACCAACTTCGATATAGAGATGCTTCGTGAGACCGGATTCTGTTCCGGTATCGAGAACTATTCCAGACATATGTATGGCCTGGAACCGGGAGCTACCCCGTATACCCTGATGAACTATTTTCCCGATGATTATCTAATCATCGTGGATGAGTCTCATATGACCATTCCGCAGGTCAGAGGAATGTATAACGGAGACAGAGCCAGGAAGACAACCCTAGTGGATTATGGGTTCAGACTGCCCTCGGCGCTGGACAACCGACCCTTGAATTTTGATGAGTTTGAATGTAAAATAGACCAGATGATGTTCGTGTCGGCAACCCCCGGTGATTACGAGGCAGAACACGAATTGATGCGCGTAGAACAGATTATTCGTCCTACCGGATTACTGGATCCGCCGGTGGATGTCAGACCTACGGAAGGCCAGATTGACGATCTGCTTACAGAGATTCGTAAGGAAATCGCAGCGAAGAATAAGGTTCTGGTGACGACGCTTACTAAGAGAATGGCGGAGGATTTGACGGATTATCTGCGAGAAGTTGGGGTAAGAGTCAAATATCTGCATTCGGATGTGGATACCCTGGAACGCGCTCAGATTATTCGAGACATGCGTCTGGATATCTTTGATGTATATACAGAGAGGGATAATCGGTATCGGGCTCGTAGCAGAGCGCATGACCGCAATCCCAGCACATAGCCGCCTCGGGGAAATGTGTCAACGTATCGCGAAGATAACGACCGTTGGCTACGTTTTCGAG
>JAZLHG010000467.1:0-4012 GCA_045616705.1 Lachnospiraceae bacterium
CGAAAGGTTGTGGAATATTTCGAAGCCAAGTTAAGTGTTGCTAGCCAGGGAATTGCAAGCGGTGCAGATTACGTGGTACATATTTTTACACCCAATACCGATCAGTCTTCAAGAAATATGGAATCCTTCGAA
Source organism: Lachnospiraceae bacterium (assembly GCA_045616705.1). Lineage (GTDB taxonomy): Bacteria > Bacillota > Clostridia > Lachnospirales > Lachnospiraceae > UBA2868. Next base: position 133 of record JAZLHG010000467.1, read on the forward strand.
GTATGTACGCTGGAAGCGGATGCGCCTAACGTAACGGCTTATAAGCCGGAAATGGTTCGTACTGTAGGTGAGCCCTATCTGATTTATCTGACCGAGGCTACAGAGTCAGCGGAAGAAGATGGTGCAATCATGGACGATTTTCCGGAAGGGGACAGTGTTACCCTGACACTTGGATATACAGCTGAGAGTCTTGCAGCTGCAGGAATCAATGATGTCAATGACGGTAATATAAACGTTTATCAATACAATGATGCGTACGAAGCTTACGAATGCATTGGTGGAACCAGAGATTTAGAGAATAAAACGGTGTCAGTGGAAATTGCACATCCGGGTCAGTACATTCTTGGTGTGGACGATGATATTCCGATTATCAGATATGTTGATGTCTCTGATATCACGGATTGCCCAACGATTACGGTTCAGGTAGACGAACTGGGAGGATTTGGGCAGGTTCGTATTGCAGTTGATGACAAGGAACTGATTAATACTTCCAATTACAGAACCTACTATAACAAATCAAATAAAACATTTACTTATAGCTTCACAACAAAAAATCGCTTATCGGATGGTGAGCATACGCTTAGCGTTTTCTTAACGGATGATGCAGCTAACGGCATGCAGACACCTCTGGAATTCACATTCTACACCAAGTGGAGAGGACTTATGGCTGATGTAGCGGAATGTGCAACAGAGAACGGAAGCGTTCGTGTAAGAGGTAAGTTGAACATCTATTCTGATTACGAAGTAAGTCTGGTTGACTCTGTATGGGCGATTGTAACAGAACTGCATATGCCTGAAGGTGGGGATCCGATTGCAGTTGAGACAACAGTCAATATGGAATGCCCGATTGCAGGTGGAAATGGCTATACAACCGGAATTGCAAACAAACAGTATGCGGATAGTACTATTACCAAATATGCGATTGTCGTTCGAGATGTTTACGGCAAAGAGACTCGTACTGAATTTGACTGTACAGGTGAGGCGGGAATTGCAGTTGGTCGGGTAGAGGATGGGGAGAGTACCGATTTGTGGTATTATATGCCTTACGACACGGTAATCTATACCGGTGTCGGTAGGAAACCGGAACTTTATATCTTTGAAGGAACGAAGCTTCTTGTCGAGAAAAAAGATTACACAGTAAGTTACAGCAATAACGTGAAGGCGAATCTGGATTCCAATTGGGATCCTAAACCGGTTCCAAGACCGGCCATTACAGTAACCGGTAAGGGCAATTATACCTTGAAAGATACGATTTTCTTTGATATTGAACCGTGTGGGCTGTATGAGGGTGAAGATATCGTTGGTGATATTCCTACCCATATCTATGACGGTAAAGTCTACAAACCGGTTCCGGAGGTGATTGCTAACCTAAGAAAACCGATAAAGTTATCACCGAAAAAAGATTATACGGTGAGTTATTATAAGGCGTTAAATGAGGGCATGTATAATTATGCATACGGGGAAGAAGTGGAACCCAGAGAAGTTGGCTATTACATTGCTGTGATTGAGACTCCGACAGACGGTAATTTCGATGGCAGATTTCTTATTAAATTCCAGATTGCGGAACCGGAACGCAGATTAATCAGCAAATGTTCTTTCAGCAAAATCAGCAATAAGCCCTATACAGGAAGCCCGATGAAACCTAATCCGGGAGAGTTGATTATTAAGGATGGCAGAACCAAAGTTCTTACGGAAGGCGTGGATTATAGAATTGATTATATATGGTCTGACGATGCATATATTGATGTGGGTACAATGAACCTTGTTATTTACGGTATCGGGAATTATGTAGGTAAGAAGACGGTCACCTACCAGATTACCGGAACGCCCATCAGCAAGGCCGTTGTAAGTAGTGCACAGATGAAGAACAGTCCTTTTTATTATGATGAGACTGCTCATGAACTTACAGATTTGGTACTGACGTATAAAGCTTCCAAAACAGATTCCGGAAGAACCTTACAAGGCATCAGCGCAGAGGCCTATGAGAATTTATCAGATGATGAACTGGCAGAGAGAACGTATGATTATACCTATCGTTACTTGAATAATGTAGAGGCGGGTACAGCGACGCTTGAACTCACCGGTATAAACGGCTTCTACGGAACGGTGAAGAAGACCTTTAAGATCAATCGTTATACAGTGCAAGCCGGTAGTAAGGAGAAGTACTTTAAGGCGGAACTGCCCGATTCTTCTTATGCATACGAATATCCTGCCGTGCTTCCGAAGCCGCTGGTATATTTTGCAGGTAAGTCCCTTACGGAAAATAAAGACTATAAGTTGGTATATGCCAATAATAAAGCAGTAAATGACGGAAGCAATCTTCGTAAAAAGCCTACCGTTACTGTTGTGCCTATGGGTAACTTCGCAGGTGCGTCCAGTGTATTTTACTTCGTTATTACGCCAGGTAATATGGAGAACATGAGATTGGACGTGCAGGATAAGGTGTACGGCGAGAAAAAGGGTGCATGGAAGTCTGCTGTCACGTTATATAGCATGGAGGGCAAGAAGGTTGGCGCTTCCGGCAACTACAATAACAAGGTTGTGTATCGGTATGAGACTTTTGCAAATCCTGATTCGGAAAGCATTGTTGTGAAGAATATTGCAAATGCCAAGAGCCCCACCTGGTGTTACCGCCGAGTAGGGGATTTGGTTGATGATGCCGATATTGTTCCTACAGGAACCGTTATACGGGCAGTTGTTGCGGGAATCGGCAATTTTAAGGACGCAAGTATTAGCAATACTTATCGAATTGTACAGAAGAATATTGCCGGTCTTTCGGTAAGCGTTCGAACAACTAAAACCTATACCGGCTCTGCTGTTACACTTCGTAAGGATGAGCTAAAGTTTATGAGCGGCAGAACAGAACTTCAGGACGTTACGTTTGAAATCGATGAAGCATCCTATACAAACAATATCAATAAGGGAAAAGCAACCGTAACCATTCGTGGTGTAGGCAATTACGGCGGAACAAAGGTTGTGACCTATAATATTGCAGCCAAACAATTATCCTGGCGTCAGTGGATAAAAGACTGGTTCTTCTATACGCCGGATTGGTTGTTTTATTAGAATGAATGGAATGCAGATGGGAGCAGTTAAACTGCTCCCTTTTTGTACAGAATAATGCCCAGTAAAATATGTTATAATTGAAGTCAGGATAACCTAGATTGAAGCTAGATGGAATCCAGATAGATGTTAGGAAGAATTTAGAGACAAATTCAAACACAAATTCGGAATGGAAGTAATACATCGGAGGACAGTATGGCACTGAAATTATGGATGGGTAACAGCGGAAGCGGCAAGTCCCACCGCCTATATGAAGAAATCATTCATGAATCGGAGATACATCCGGAACTGAACTACCTTGTGATTGTACCGGAGCAGTTTACCCTCCAGACCCAGTGGAATCTGGTAGATATGCACCCCAAGAAGGGTGTGCTGAATATTGATGTGCTGAATTTCACCAGACTGGCCTACAGAGTCTTTGAAGAGGTGGGATTTGCCCAGGCTCCGGGACTCCTCATAGACGATTTGGGCAAGAGTCTGATTCTGAAGAAACTTGCTTCCGTGCATTATGATGACCTCAAAGTCATCGGCCCCAATCTGCGTAAATTAGGCTATATTACCGAGGTGAAGTCTGTTATATCGGAATTCATGCAATACGGCGTAAATGACGAAGAAATCGGCCTTATGAAGGAACAAAGTCGATTAAATAACAGGCGTCTTCTAGGGGATAAACTGGATGATATTGCGCTTCTCTATCATGCCTTTCGTGATTATATTGGGGAGAAGTATACCACCAGCGAAGAACTCTTGTCCCGGGTAAGTAATGTCCTCCCTCAATCGGAGAAACTGAAACAGTCAGTAATCGTATTAGATGGAT
>JAZLHG010000468.1:0-6743 GCA_045616705.1 Lachnospiraceae bacterium
CTTTGATGAGCAGGGTAACATGACCAGTCTTAGAAGCCAGTCCATGGGCGCTAAGGTACTGAAGGAAGGTGCTGACTATGCTACATTACTTATGAAGAGCCTTCCGGGAGAGGGAAGAATGATGGTGGCCAATCTGCTTGCAGCCTATACGGCAGCAGCCATGAGCAATGATCAGTCTGTCTGGTATGAGCAGGGACAGATTACCGGAAAGGCCCTTGGTGTCTGTGGATATCTTCTGGGAATTGGCAGCAGGCGGCAGCCGTTTCATCAGCCGAATCTACGGTATATAAGGCATGAACGAGACGGCAGCAAGTTAAAGGAAGCAGCAGGGACTTATCAGAATGTCAGCGAAGAGGCTGACCGGATTCGGTTACAACTTCATGAAATGTCTGACGATTGCGAACGCACAATGGATAGTTATGTAAACTATGCATTGCGTGCGGTAATGGATCATTTGAATGAATACAGCAGAAACTTGTCTGTACTTGGGAATACACTGGAAGAAATCGGAGGACTGTACATGCAGAAGGAGGATTATCTGGTAACAGAAATCCGGTCGGGAATCTGACAACGAACAGTAACGTTTTAATTGCAGTGGTTGACATAATATATTTGTAGCGAATGTACAATTACTGATAAATGTGTTAGAATACTGCATAGTGAAGGGGAGTAAGTATGATTGCACTGCGTATTACGAATGTCAAACAGTTGATGAATTTGATGCTGTCCGAAAATGGAACCGCTTTTGATTCCTTCCTGCTTGCATCGGCAGAGATTAAGACGGCCTGTACCTATTCTATTGACGGTCATTTCTGTAAGGAGTTCTATTCGGAAGAGGAACTGAGCCAGATGAGACTGGATGCGGAAGCAGAGGGACGTATTTTCAGCGAATCCATGATCAGGTGGAATCAGGTGAAGGCGCAGTGCTTTGCCAGTATGAAGGGGAAGCGTACACCGGTAGGATTTCAGTTTGTATTCTATCTGCCGGATGAGAATGTGGAGAAGTTTCTGTTAGGAGTTGATACCGTGCTTACACGGAATGATATCGGGGGCCTGTCCATGAATCTTAGATATGATGGTACACATCTTACCTGTACCTGTGCAACAAGCCTTAAGATTTTTACTGTTGATAAGTCGATAGATCATGCCTGGGATACCATGGTGAAACGATTCTTTGATAAATGGGAGATTACTTACGAGGAATTGTAGATTGTTGTTGACATAGGTAGTTACCTATGATATTCTGTTATTCGGCAAGTAGAGTATCCACTCTCACCTCAGGGCCATTTATGAGTGCTACTGAGTGTTCTGATTTGAAGATAACACGTTTACGTGTATGAGAACAAGTGGATGGTCTATGCCGTTCACTTATTTTTTTGCTTAACTCATGGGAGGACAAAACTATTAGCGAGATGATGATCAACGAACAGATCCGTGATAAGGAAGTTCGTGTAATTGGAGAAGACGGTGAACAGTTAGGTATTATGTCTGCGAAGGAAGCTCAGGCCCTTGCAGATGAGGCAGGCGTTGATCTTGTTAAGATTGCACCTAATGCCAAGCCTCCTGTATGTCGTTTTGTTGATTATTGTAAGTTTAAATACGAGCAGACCCGTCGTGAGAAGGAAGCCAAGAAGAAACAGAAGGTGATTGAAGTTAAGGAAGTTCGTATGTCACCTAACATCGACACTAATGATTTAAACACCAAGATTGCAGCAGCGAAGAAGTTCCTTGAGAAGGGTGACCGTGTGAAGGTTACATTAAGATTCAGAGGACGTGAGATGGCCCATATGAGCCAGAGCAAGTACATTCTTGATGACTTTGCGGAAGCGCTTAAGGATGTAGCTACTGTAGAGAAGCAGCCTAAGGTCGAAGGAAGAAGCATGACAATGTTTCTTGTGGAGAAGAAGTAAGCTTTTAACTGAGAACCACTGATGTGGCGGAATCGACAGTTAAAATAAATGAAAGTTTTAGGAGGAAAGGTTATGCCAAAAATTAAAACAAACAGATCAGCAGCAAAGCGTTTTAGGGTTACCGGTACAGGTAAGTTAATGAGAAATAAGGCTTACAAGCGCCATATCCTGACCAAGAAGACAACAAAGAATAAGAGAAATCTTAGAAAAGCTACCGTTATCGATGCAACAAACGTAGCAAACATGAAGAAGATTTTACCTTATCTGTAAGATTTAGGATGTCATAGAATTAGGAGGAACGGAAATGGCTAGAATTAAAGGCGGTTTAAACGCTAAGAAGAGACACAATAGAGTATTAAAACTTGCAAAGGGCTACAGAGGAGCTCGCTCCAATCAGTACAGAGTTGCTAAGCAGTCTGTAATGAGAGCACTCACAAGCAGCTATGCAGGTAGAAAAGAGCGTAAGCGTCAGTTCAGACAGTTATGGATTGCACGTATCAACGCAGCAGCTAGAATGAACGGTTTATCTTACAGCAAAATGATTCACGGTCTTAAGCTTGCTAATGTTGATATCAACAGAAAGATGCTCGCAGAGTTAGCAGTTAACGATGCAGCAGGTTTCGCAACACTTGCTGAACTTGCTAAGAGCAAACTTGCTTAATTAGTATGAATACTGACTGCCACGCCTTCGGTGTGGCAGTTTTTATTTCTAATCACAATTGGTTGAGACGAACAGGATGATTGTAGGGACGGAAGAGTATGATTTACCTGGGGAAGGTTTCGGATCTTGATGAGGAACTGCTTCGTGAAGCAGTCTGCCCCGAAAGAGCCGAATATGCCGCAAAATACAAAAACAAAATAGACAGACTTAGAAGTCTTGGCGCAGCAGTCCTTCTTCAGAAAGGGCTCATGCGTGAGTATGGGATTGATGATACACCGGTGAGAATTACCCATCTACCGACCAAGCAACCGATGATTGCAGACTGTGTGCAGCTCCTTGGCAAGCAGGTATATATCAGCATGACCCATTCCGGTGACTATGCCGGTGTGGCCATTGCGGAATGCCCGATCGGTCTTGACCTTGAGAAGTTCGATGGCAGACCCGGAAGAGGCGTGAGTGTGGCCAAGCACTATTTTACCGAAGGTGAGAATCTGCGTATTAAACAGGCAGATGACCCGGAGGAAGCATTTTACCGATGCTGGACCTTAAGAGAGAGTTTTCTGAAGTGTGTGGGCCTTGGTCTGGCACTTCCCTTTGATGCCTTTCACACGGAATGTGTGCAGGATGGAGTTACCGTATTTACCCATCAGGTGAATGAACATTCCTATTATGGTATGAGCATTCCTACAATTTCGGGATATGCGCTATCCATCGCCGGTACCGACCGGGCTCTGTTGCAAAACCTGGTATCAAATGGTACGATTTGCTTGTCATTATGATTGGAGGAAGCCTATGAGAATCGTATACCCACATTATTATCGTGATTTCGAATGTATCGGCGGAGACTGCCCGGATACCTGCTGTGCAGGCTGGCAGATCGTGATCGACGACAAATCTCTTGAGCGATATGAGCAGTACGTCGGTCATTTTGCAAGCAGACTGGATACCGGTATTGACTGGAATGAAGGGATTTTTAATCAGAAGCCTGACGGAGCATGCTGCATGCTCAACGATCAGGGCTTGTGCGATATGATTCTTAACATGGGTGAAGACCATTTATGTAAGACCTGTGCACTCTACCCAAGACATGTGGAAGAGTTCGAGGGTCTCAGAGAATGGTCCCTGTCTATTTCCTGTCCGGTTGCGGCACACATGGTATTAAGTTGTCAGGAACCGGTGCGGTTTATCGAAGAGAAGAATGAGGATGACGATCCGCTAATTGATGATTTCGAGGATTTCGACTTCCTGCTGTTTACGGAGCTTGAGGATGCAAGAGAGGTTATTTTCCGCATTGTGCAGAATCGTGACCTACCTATGGGTGTAAGAATTGCAGCACTTATGGAGATGAGCAATCTCCTGCAGACCTGTCTTGAGGAGAACCGAATCAGCGACATGCAGAAGATTGTGGAGGAGTTCGCGCAAGACCCCAAGGCACATCTTCCGGAAGAAGAATTTGACAGATACAGCTTCCTTGAGGAGAATTTCTCGGTTCTTACGGAGTTAGAACTGCTGCGGGAAGATTGGCAGCAGATTCTTGATGAGGAGCGGGATTTCCTTGCGGAAGGAGAGGAAATCTATAACGAAGTTCGTGAAGCATTTGTATCTTTCATGAAGGAACAGCCCTGGTGGGATATTTTCCGTGAGAATTATCTGATGTCCTTCATTTATACCTATTTCTGCGGTGCAGTGTATGATGACTGGATTGATACCAAGATTATGCTGGGTGTATTTTCACTGATCTTCACAGAGGAATTTATTATGAATCAGTGGAGGCGAAATCACGGTATTACCCAGGAGGAGTGCGAGAGAATTGCTTATCGCTATGTTCGTGAAGTGGAACATTCCGATTTGAACTTAAATACCCTGGAGGAATTCTTGCATGAATTTCTATTTAGCCCCGCTTGAGGGGGTTACCGGTCATGTGTTCCGTAAGGCATATGATGAATTGTTTGGTGATATCGATTTCTATTTTACCCCGTTTATATCGGCAAATGACCACTTGAGTGCGGTGTCTAAACGTGAGCTTGAGACCGTTCTCAGTGCGCCCCTTATTCCGCAGATTCTTGGAAATGACCCGGATAAAGTGCTTGCTATCAGTAGTGAGATGGCCGAAAAGGGGTATGATACCTTTAATCTGAATTTCGGATGTCCATCCGGTACCGTTACCGGCAAGAACCGTGGAAGCGGCATGCTAAAGAATCTTAGAATGATGGATGATTTCTTGGATCGAATCTTTCGTGACGGCAGGTTTAAGTATTCTCTTAAGACCCGAATCGGCTGGGCAGATGAATCGGAATGGAAGGACATTGTTGAAATCTATCGGGCATATCCCTTTCAGGAGATTATCATTCATCCAAGACTTCGTAAGGATCTGTATCAAGGCAACTGCAGAAGGGCTGCTTTTGAGTATGCGCTTACCCATTTGCCGCAGCCCCTTTGTTATAACGGGGACATCAATACCGTGGATGATTACATCGAGTTATGTCAACAATTTCCGACTCTTGACCGCGTCATGCTTGGTCGTGGAATTGTGCGAAATCCTTTGCTAATCTCCCAAATCAGAAGCAGTGAATCCCTGACGGAAAATCAACCGGACGAATACTTTATGTTAACCGAAGAGCGGAAGCAGCTTCTTCGTCGGTTTGTGCGTCGTCTGGAGGCGGATTACCTTGCTGAGATGCAGACACCGGAGCATGCGGTGATGCGAATGAAAGAGTTCTTCAGTTACTTCGGTACTTACTTTCCGGGACGGGAGAAAGCATTAAAAGAACTTCGCAAAGCGAAGAATTTAAACGAATATCGGCTGATCGTCAGCCAGTTTTTATAAGAATGAGGTTTACATAATATGGAACATATTAAATTGCAGCTTGGCTGCCTATTTATATTATTATTTTTTACTCTGATTTATTCCAGAGAGACCGCATCCAGAAATATTCCCTGTAACAGGCTCTTTGATGCCATTCTCTATGTGGCACCCTGGGCAGTGGTTTTCGACGGACTTACAGCATGGACCGTTAACCATTTGTACATGATTCCTTACAATGTGAATTTGAATGCCCACGGTGTGTTCTATTGTCTGATGGTGTTAGAGCTGTTCTTTGCATTTCTCTACATTCTGGATATTACTATTGGAATTCCCAAGAAGTGGGGTCAGCGAATTCTTCTGGGTGTTCCCACACTCATTACGCTGATTCTGGTGTTTGTATTCCTTCCGCAGGTTCGGTTCCTGCAGGGGAATCTGACCCTTTATTCTATGGGTATTTCGGTCTATGTGTGCTTTATGTCGCTGTTACTGCATTTTGGCGGTATTGTGGTTCTTCTGATTTGGAAGCATCGAACCATTGAGCGTCGTAAGAGAATGGTAATTTACTTTATTTTCGGTACGGTACTGGCACTGCTGATTCTGCAGATTATCTTCCCGCAGATTCTGATTTCCTCCCTGTTCTCGGTAATTATTGTACTGGGTCTTTATGTGTGTAACGAGGATCCTGCCAGCAAGAGACTGGAGAAGTACGGTGGGGACATGGTTATGAACTTCTCAACCCTTGTGGAGAATCGTGATCACAGCACCGGCGGTCATATTATGAGAACCCAGAAATATGTGAAGATTATGCTTCATGAGATGCGCAAGCGCCACAAATATCATAAGGTGATGACCCAGGATTACGTGAAGTTTGTTACAGACGCTGCGCCGATGCATGACATCGGCAAAATCGCAACTCCCGACAGTATTCTCCAGAAACCGGGAAGACTGGAACCGGAAGAATTTGAGATTATGAAGCAGCATGCACCTAAGGGCGGTGAGATTATTAAGAATTCTTTCGGGAACCTGGACGAGCCGGAATTTGCGGAGATCGTCTATGAAGTTGCCAGATTCCATCACGAGAAGTGGAACGGCTGTGGCTATCCGGATGGCCTGAAGGAGACTGAGATTCCTCTTCATGCCAGAGTAATGGCCATTGCGGACGTATTCGATGCAGTGTCCGCAAAGCGCTGTTACAGAGATGCAATGCCCATTGAGACCTGCTTCAAGATCATTGAGGAGGGCTCCGGAAGAGACTTCGATCCGGAATTGGTTGAAATCTTTATGAATGCCAAGGATAAGGTTCTGGCAGTTTATAACGAGAAATACTAAAGGTACTTGACTTTCATACGTTAAGTTTTGTAAAATT
>JAZLHG010000469.1:0-2048 GCA_045616705.1 Lachnospiraceae bacterium
AAGCTCCTTAAGAAGCTTAAGAAGAACACCGGGGTGCAGATATTCTTCGAGTTCCCTACTTTCCCTTATGATCAGGAACATAAGACAGGCGTTATGCGGGTGCTTCTTGTGATTGATAAGCTGTTTCGCAATCGTCTGAAGAAATACGTAGACCATGCTGTGGTAATCGGAAGTTATAAGGATCCCTTCGGTATGAAGAGTATCAATATTCCCAACGGTATCGACTGTAGCAGCATTCAGGTGTCAAAAGGGGTATTTACAGATGATGCCTATCACTTGATTGCGGTGGCAAACTTCATGTTCTACCATGGTTATGAACGTCTGATTCAGGGAATCAAGGCATATAATGAGACCAATCCTGCCAAGGCAGTGGTGCTTCATTTGGTGGGACCTTATACAGAAGAATGTAGCAAGTATAAACAGCTTGTTGAGAAGTATCACCTGGAAGAATCGGTAATCATACACGGACCGGCCTTCGGGGAGGAACTGGATGCCTATTATGATGGTGCACACATGGGCATTGCATCTCTTGCCCGTAAGGAATTTAAGGTATTCTCAGACCTTAAGAGTAGGGAGTACATGGCCAGAGGAATTCCCCTGTTGTCCGCATCTTTCGTGGACGTTGCCATGGAGGACGATTTCGCCATGTATGTGCCCAATGACGACTCGGTGGTAGATGTGGCTGCCGTTGTCAATTTTCTGGATGTATTATATAATGCATATGGCAAATCGGAGCTTTCTTCCAGGATCAGAACTGCGGCGGAAGAACGCTGTGATATGCGTGTTACCATGGCTCCTGTGGTGGAAGCCATACTTAAGAATCAATAACCATTAGGAGATAAGACAATGGCCCTTAAGAAGGAAGATATTTATTTCTGGCCAATGGTGAAAATAATACCCTCGAAGCTGTTTCTGAAGCTTCATTTCCGCATTAGCTGCAAGCGGAAACTGGACCTTAAGAATCCTAAGGGATTTAATGAGAAACTGCAGTGGCTTAAGTTAAATGACAGGAATCCTCGCTATACGGATTTGGTGGATAAGATTGAAGCCAAGAAGATTGTTGGAGATTTAATCGGTCAGCAGTACATCATCCCGACGCTGGGAACATGGGACCGGTTCGATGATATTGATTGGGATCAGCTTCCGAATCAGTTTGTGCTGAAGACCAATCATGACAGTGGTGGTTTATATATCTGCCGCAATAAGGCCGATCTGGATATAGAGAAGGCTCGCAGAATTATCAATAAATCTCTGAAGCGCAATTTCTTCTACTTAGGTCGTGAATGGCCTTACAAGAATGTGCGCCCCAGAATTCTGGCAGAGAAATATATGTCTGAGCAGGATTTTGCTGATGGAGAGGAAGGCAAGACCACGCTGGAACTGGGTCTTACCGATTATAAATTCTACTGCTTTAACGGGGAACCTAAGTTCCTTTATATTTCCAAAGGTCTTGAGGATCATTCCACTGCCCTTATGACGTTCCTTGATATGGACTGGAAGTTAACCCCTTATCAGCGGTCGGATTTCCCGGGATTTACCGAAGTTCCTGAGAAGCCTGCCCACTTTGATGAAATGGCTAAATTGTCTTCTGTACTTGCGAAGGATATTCCTTTTGTGCGTGTGGATTTCTATGAGATCAGAGGACAGGTATATTTCAGTGAGATGACTTTCTCACCCAGTAGTGGCTTTGCGCAGTTTAGTCCCATAGAGTGGGAGAATAGAATCGGTGATTGGATTCGTTTATGAGTAACATCTTATTGGTGAAGAAGAATAATTCCATGCTGTTCCCGGATGACCTAAAGGGTGTCCGGGTCAGTTGTATGTATAGGAAGGCGGGTAAGCTACTGACCATGTTTTATGCGGCCTGCTTATCTTTTCATGTACCGATTCCGGCAGTATTTATCAATCCGGAACTGAAGAAGATCAGCGCAGATATAATCGTAGTTCAGGATGCGGATGCGCAGATTTCACTGCTGAAAAGGCTTCGTAAATATTATCCTGATAGCCGCATTATTCTCTGGTACTGGAATACCGTGGCTGAGAGAATG
>JAZLHG010000470.1:0-2524 GCA_045616705.1 Lachnospiraceae bacterium
ATTTCATGGGTATATACATCATATACATAAGCAAGCACTTGACCCTTCAGAACATCCTCACCGACAGATACTTTGCTCTCAAAAAATCCCGCTTCTGTTGTCCGAACATTAATTAATTTCTTCCCATCGACTATAGCCGAATTATATCCCGAGAACTTGTGGTAGTTGAGGACTCCCTGCTTACTTAAGAAACTAAGAATTCCTTCTACCGCTTCCTTGGCGCTTTTCTTATTCACCGCGTCCGTATCGGTTGTATAAACAGAAAACGCCTTGGTCTCCCAAATCTGCCAGTTATAATTTAAAGTTGTTGTATCAAACGGTCTTGGCTCATGAAGAATGACGTAGGGCATCTCGAACTGTTTAGCCAGCTCCAGATCTTCCATCCCGGTCTTCATTACTCTGATATGAGGAAGAAAGGTTCCCGGCATATAGTAAGACGGAAATTGAATACCATACTGATAATCCTTAACTGCCTCAAATACTCCGGCTGCAATTCTCTGGGTAGTCTCTCCTTCGGAGTAGCCCGGATACATTCTGTTAATGTCCGTATTATCAATGGTCCAGAATCGTTTCTTCACGTTCATGGAGTAGGGGTTAGCCGTGGGAATCACCATAATTCCGTGGTTCTCTGCAATTCTGCCTCTCTCTTCCAGTTCTTTTAACTTCTTAATCAGTAAGGAGCAGGTGTACAGCTGTTGATTCTCATTGCCTCTCATAGAGCCGATAATACATACACTTTTCTCTTGCCCGCCAAACCGGAATCCGGTAACCCTGAAATTATCTCGATACAGCGCATCCAGTTCAAATATATTTACTCGCTCCATTTATGCTTCTCCCTTGGTATATGCTTCTTTTCTGAGGATTCTTCCCATTAAGGTACCTTCCATTACAATAGGATAGTCTCGAATGGTAAATAGCCATCCACCGCCCGGCGCACGAACCTCCTCCATAACTTCGCCGGTGAGAGGATTCAGAATCCTTCCCACGATTTCATCCTTCTCCACATAAGAATTATGGTCTATTTCCTTAACAAACAGGCCTGCCACCGGTGCATTTAAGAAATATACATCGTCGTATCCATCCGAAACAACAGGCTCTCTGACAGGGCTTACAGGACCATCCCAAATTCCCAGTTCATGCATCAGCATAAAGATTCCGTCCGTTAACTGATTGCAATAATCCTTGGTAATTCTCATGCCGATTCCCATTTCCACCACAAGGGTCGGTGTATTTCTGGTATTTAAGGAATATGCAAAAGTAGATTCCAACACAGTCGCATTAGAATGCACCCATACAAAATCTACATTGGATTTCTTAGCATAAGGCAGGAGTTTTTGCACCTGCAGCTCATTGATTCGAATCTGTGGAACTTCCGTTAAATACATATTGCTGGCATGAATATCCAGTACCAGATCTGATCCCTCTACATCTTTAATAATATCCGCTGCAACAGCCTCGTTCATATCACCGTCCGTGTTTCCCGGAAAGATTCGATTCATATCCAGGTCAAAGGCCGGAATCCCTCTGGTAATGGTATCGATTCCAAAAGGATTCAGTGCCGGATAAATGTCCACCGTTCCCCGCAGGTGCTTCTTACCCGCCTTAATGCGGTTAATCACCTGAAAGCATACATATTGTCCTTCCAATTCATCTCCGTGAATTCCTGTTACAATACTGATTCTTTTATTGCAACTGCCATCTCCTTTGATTCGATTCTTCACAATTACCAGTTTCTCATCCACCGGAAGTGCAACTTCTGTCACTGTTTTAATCATGTTCTCTCCTTCACACATCTTCCACCTTCAACCGAATCTTACGACTTTGCGTAGCGTTCCCATAGAAGACTCCGTTATTAATCAGGCAGTCCCTATAGTCTCTGCCCGCAGAAATTCGAATATATTCATCGTGTACCATTCTGTGGTTTGTAGGGTCTATCGCATAAATGCCATTATCCGTAATAATCTCCACCCAGGCGTGGGACTCACCCTCACCCTTCATAAACCCCACCACATACCTTGCCGGAATATGCGCCATTTGGCAGAGAGATATAAAGATATGGGCATAATCCTGACACACGCCCTGTCCGAGGGCAAACGCCTGCTCAGCCTTGGTCTCTACATCTGTCACCCCGGAAACATACTGCATTTTATCCTGTAACTGGCAGGACAAATCATAGGCCTGCTCCAGTTTATCTACCTTTTTGTTCAGCCTTATCGACTGATAGAATTCACGAATCGTCTCACCCGGCGCCGTAATCTCGGTAGGATATTTGTACATAGCAAGTCTTGGACTCATTCGTATATGCTTCTTATAGTCCAATCCTGTTTTCACTACCCCATCCACATGGATGGAAAATAAATCGTGTTCTGTAGGCATATACCCGTATATACATTTGTTACCATAAGAATCCACCGACTCCGATAGGTAGCTGTTGGGTTCTACAGCTGTATTCAATTTAACAATACTCTGTCGTTCATCGTTATAAGGTGTGCATTTTATAGTAAAATGATGCTCCCTGATAGGA
>JAZLHG010000471.1:0-6273 GCA_045616705.1 Lachnospiraceae bacterium
TGATGAAGTTTGTGAAACTCGATGTTGCAGAACTGGCTAAAAAAGGGCGAGCTGACATCGGGATGATGACATTTGCGAAATTCGATGTTGCAAAGTGGCTAAAAAGGTTGAACTGACATCGGGATAATGAGATTTGTGAAACTCGATGTTGCAAAGTGGCTAAAAAGGGCGAGCTGACATCGGGATGATGAGATTTGTGAAATTCGATGTTGCAAAAGTGGCTAAAAAGGTTGAACTGACATCGGGATGATGAGATTTGTGAAACTCGATGTTGTAAAAGCGACTAAAAAGGTCGAGCCGGCATCGAAATAATGGGTAAATGAAATTGCGATGTCGTATGTCGTAAAATTTAGGCAATGCTAACATCGAATTTGGTATAATGAATACGTTCGATGCCGCAAGGCATCGGCGATACAACCAAGGCGATACAACCAAGGCGATACAACCAAAGCGATACAACTAAAGCGATACAACCAGAGCAATATAATTGGAAAGAAATAACCAAGGTGATGTAACCGGGAAGTTTCAGTAAGAATAATACAAGGAGAATAATACAAGGAGAATACTATGCAGGAACCGTATATTACAATGAATAAGCAGTTTGAGGCACTTGTGGATGGAATCGACTATGAGATGAGCATTCTCGCAAATGCATCAGCGGTGCTATTTCATGGACTGGATCGATTAAACTGGGCAGGCTTCTATCTGATGAAGGATGGTCTGCTGAAATTGGGCCCTTTTCAGGGGGAAGTTGCCTGCATGTGTATTCCGGTAGGTAAGGGCGTATGTGGTACGGCTGTAGCAGAGAATGCAACCCAGATGGTGGAGGATGTTCATCAGTTTCCCGGTCATATTGCCTGTGACGCCAAATCCAATTCGGAAATTGTGGTGCCCATACATGTAAACGATGAAATCTATGGAGTGTTGGATATTGACAGCCCTGTACTTAATCGATTCAGCGAGCAGGATCAGGAAGGGCTGGAAGAATTTGTACAAATCCTGGAGACTGCCCTTGCTGCAGTGATTTAGGGCAGTGTTGGCAGTGACAACGTCGTAGTCGGCATTAACAGCTATAATATACAAGAACAGTAATCAGCAGATGGGATACAAATCGTAGGAGGATGATTATGCGCAAAATTGGTTTAGTAGGTGGAACAGGTCCCGAATCAACGGTAATGTATTATAAAGAACTGAATACGCAGGTGGATCAGCTGACAGGTGGCAAAGCAATGCCTGAAATTGCAATCGAGAGTGTGAATTTCTGGAAAGCATGGGAATTGGTGGAATCCGGTAATTTCGGGGGTCTTGCGGATTATATATCAGAGAAAGTAGAATGCCTTAAGGCTGCCGGTGCAGAAGTAATCTCACTGACCGCTGTTACCATGCACAGTATGTTAGACGATATTACAGAGAAAACAGGAGTTGCCCTTGTTAGTATTCCCAAGGCAGTCAGCATCGAGGCTGCTGCACGTGGTTATAAGAAGGTAGGCCTTCTGGGAACGGCTGTTACCATGGAACAGGACTACATGAAGAAGGATTTTCTTCAGGCCGGTATTGAGGTGGTGATTCCCAGCGAGCAGGATAGAGAAATCGTTGCAACCAGAATCTTCGAGGAACTGGAACGGGGCATTATTACAGAGAGTACCTTGGCTGAAATGAATGAGATTATTGGCAAGATGCAGAAGGAACAGGGCATTGAGGCCGTAGTCTTAGGCTGTACCGAACTCCCACTGTTACTGAATGATGATAACTGCGTAGTTCCTTGTCTGGACAGCGTGCAGATTCATATCAAAGAATTGATTAAGAATGCTTGCTCAGATACTCGCTCCGCAGAATAGAGTAGAATTTTCTGCCCTCGTAGTGATCTTCTCGCCAGAAGTAATCTCTGAGTTCTCCTTCATAGGTGAAACCACATTTCTCGATGACGCGGTTAGATTTGACATTGCTGGGGCGGCAGCAAATCTGAACTTTATTTAAGTTCATATCTTCGAATCCATATCTGATTACTGCCTTGGTAGACTCCGGAGCATAGCCTCTGCCTTGATAGGCGCTGCCAATGCAGTATTCGATTTCTGCGAAATGATTGCCACTGTCTACCAGAAAATACGCAATCTGACCAATACATTCGGATGATTCCTTGTGAATCACAGCCCATCTGTAATAGTCTGACTTATCGTAAGAAGAGATGTATTTATCAAGAAGCGCACGAACCGCTTCCTCCGTCTTGTAAGCCGGCTCGCCGTAATTATTCTGAACCTCTTCATCTGCAATCCAGTTACGACGCATAGAGTCATTATCTTCGTAAGTAAATCTTCGCAGAATCAGACGTTCTGTCTCAATCTGCATGGTTCCTTTGTGTGTCAGCATTTTGTCACCCTTTGATTATTTCTTGCACTATCGGTGTCGATTTGTTATCTATTAGCGATTATTCACAATATCCCTTCGGAAAATCAATTGCTCTACGATTTCTGAGTAAGCAGGCAGATTGCCTGTGCACTGATCCCCTCTCCGCTACCGGTGAATCCCAGACCTTCTTCTGTTGTTGCCTTAATATTAATCTGAGACACTTGAATCTGAAGGGCTTCCGCCACATTCTGATTCATGGTATCAATATAAGGACGAAGCTTGGGAGCCTGGGCAATAATTGTGGCATCAATGTTATTGATGAGATAATGATGTTCACGAAGTAAATTACCTACATGCTTAAGCAGAGTAATACTGGAGATTCCTTTGTATTGGGGATCCGTATCCGGAAAATGCTTGCCAATGTCGCCAAGTGATGCTGCACCAAGAAGAGCATCCATAATGGCATGAATGATAACATCGGCATCAGAGTGTCCTAATAGTCCTTTTTCATAGGGAATCTTCACACCGCCGAGAATCAGATCTCTTCCGTCCACAAGTTTATGCACATCATATCCCATTCCGATTCGCATATGAACCTCCAATAATTGTTTTCTAGGCCTATTTTACCATAATTATCAAATGAATGATATAATGAGGACAGCAGAGATTATGCAATCATAGTAGAGGAAGTTGCATAATCAGAATAAAAGAGTTTGTATAATGAGAACAGATTATCGTAAGTACTACGACAATTGCATATTGTGCCCCAGAAACTGCAGGGTCAACCGAAATACAGGAGATGTGGGATATTGCGGACAGAGACGCGCGCTTTGTATAGCAAGGTCAGCCCTTCACTATTGGGAGGAGCCATCAATATCCGGAACAGAAGGGTCAGGTGCGGTATTCTTCAGCGGCTGTAACCTGCGATGTGTATTCTGCCAGAATTACCGGATTTCGTCTCAAGGTATGGGATACGAGATTTCTATAGAAGAACTTGCGGAAGAATTCCTGAAACTGCAAGGGATGGGGGCACTTAATATTAACCTGGTGACGGCTTCCATCCATGTGCCCTCTGTAATCAGAGCAATTGATATTGCGAAGAATCAGGGGTTGATGCTTCCTATTCTGTATAATTCCTCCGGGTATGAATCTGTTGATACACTGAGAATGTTAGAGGGATATATTGATATCTATCTGCCGGATTATAAGTATTTTGATGGGGAATTGGCCCGCAGCCTATCCGGTGTGCCGGATTATCCAGAGGTTGCAAGAGCTGCCATTGCAGAGATGTACCGCCAGACCGGACCTAACATATTTGCAGATAGTAACAACCAGGCAGGAATCAATGAATTATCGGAGATGAATAACCCTACCGGTCCCAACGCATTTGCAGGTGATACCGGTATAGAATCACCCAGAATGATACGAGGAACCATAGTTCGCCATCTGGTGCTTCCAGGCCATGTGAAGAATGCCAGAGCTGTGCTTTACGATCTCTTTAAGACTTATGGCAATCAGATTTATATCAGTATTATGAGTCAGTATACGCCCCTGACATCCTATGAACAGGATAGACTTCAGAACCTGGGACTGAATAGGAGAATTACAAAGAGGGAGTATGATAAGGTAGTTGATTATGCACTGGAACTGGGGATAGAGAATGCCTATATTCAGGACAGAGAGGTGGCTAAAGAGAGCTTTATTCCGCAGTTTAGAGGAGACAGACAAGTTGAAAAAATGTACTAGGAGACGGGTGAAGAAGTCAGGGAAGAGATTACTTGCGGTAGTGCTGATGATTTGTATGGTATTTACAGGGATTACCATATGGAGTAATCACAAGGGAGAGTCCAAGAGTAATCTGAAGTTTGTATTTGTACATGGGTTGTCCGGATGGGGACATTATGATACCGTGAATTATTTTATCCCCTATTGGGGACTAAGTGGAGGCAGTATTACCAAGTACTTAAGAAGGCAAGGGTATGACTGCTATGAGCCATCAGTCGCACCTTCCGGGAGTGCTTGGGATAGGGCATGTGAGTTATATGCAGAACTTACGGGAACCGTAGTAGATTATGGCAAGGAGCACAGTGAACACTGCCATCATGATAGATTCGGAGAGGATTATTCGAAGAAGCCGATAATGACTGACTTTGAGAATTCAAGAATTGTACTGCTGGGTCATTCCTTTGGAGGTGCAACCGTAAGATTATTCTCGGAGATTCTTGTGAATGGATCGGCAGAAGAGATTGCTTATACGGATGATGCAGATTTGTCTCCCTTTTTTAGAGGTGGTGATCAGGACCGAATATTTGCACTTGTTACCCTTGCTGCACCCAGCAACGGCACTACAGCCTATGACCTTTATGAGGATGAGGATTTCGATGTAAGTGCGATTTCGGTTCCCGAGAAGTATGTGAAGGCCGATGAGACCAGGTCCAAAGGCACCAAATCCAACAAAGACGGTAGAATTGAAGAGGACTACGCAGCATATGATATGCATATTGATAATGCCCACGCCTTAAATGAGAAGATTACCACTTTCGATCATGTATATTATCTGGCATATCCCTGTTCCACAACGGAAGTAAATGCACTAGGGGAGAAGACACCCAATGCTGCGATTACAGAGAGCATGTTTATGAAAAGTGCAATTATTATGAGTCAGTATAAGGGCAGCACCAAAGGTGGAATCGAAATTGGTGAGGAATGGCAGTCTAATGACGGACTTGTTAATGAGGTGTCTGCCATGGCACCAAGTTCTGCACCCGCTGAGAAGTATACATCTGCACAGGATATGAGACCGGGTGTTTATTATGTGATGCCTACTACCATTGGAGATCACATGTATTTCCAGGGTGGTATGACCAAGCGGGTGAAGATTAAGCCCTTTTATTTGAATCTTGTACAGATGATTGATGGTCTACAGTAAATTTATGAGGAATGATGATGAACAAATATAGACATGCCTATCGATTGAACTTATGGATTGTCGGACTTGAACTATTCGCCGTAGGGTGGATGTTCAGTGGCCTGAATATCATGGGAGCGGAATCTACTCTGACCGGTTCCAGATTTGGGATATTTAAGTATTTTACAGTGGACTCCAATATCCTTATGGGCGTTCTGGCGCTGATCATTGCACTGGATCTTAAGAAGGTGTTTAATGGAGGGCTTAGCGAACTGCCGAAGCGGGACTATGTCCTGGCACTTATGGGCACTACTATGGTTAGCCTAACAATGTTAGTTACGGTTTTTTATCTGGCACCGACTCTGGATAATGGCTGGTATGCCTGCTTCAATAACAGTAATATTTTCCTTCATGTGATTAATCCGGTAATCAGCATTGTTACTTTCCTAGGATACGAGCGAACGCAGTCCTTAAGAATTCGGGACGCCGTATTAAGCCTTACGCCTATGTGTGTCTATGCGGTATTCTATATCGGCAGAGCCATTATCTATTCGGAAGGTGGTATGGTGTTGGACGGATATGACTTCTATCACTTCTTCATCGGAGGACTTCGAGGAGGATTTGTGGTATTCCCGATTATCGTGGTTCTGACCTTTGGTATTAGCGCCGGATTATATAGAATCAACAAAACCCTTGCGGGAAAATAATGAGTTGATTTACATAAAGTGCTATTTTCTGTTGTTATTTTAACAAGATTGTATTATAATGTAATAAAATCGTAACAATTAATGGTTACATAGGAATGAGGGGGATATCATGGATCCAAAAGAAGCAAGTGTTCATACTACATATTTTGCGTTGTCCATGGGCAAGTTTTCCGGTGACTTCAATAAGCTGGAAGTGACAATTACTCCTACAGATATTAAAGGGAAATATCTGGTGAGAGAGAAGATTGTTGATACGGCAATTCTGACTAAGGATACCTGTGAGAAATATTTAAGCAAGATTTACTCCTATGG
>JAZLHG010000472.1:0-2544 GCA_045616705.1 Lachnospiraceae bacterium
GAAACAAGATTCTTGGTAATCGACATACCAAGGCCGGTACCGCTGTAAGTAGACCTTGCATCCTTTTCTTCTTGAGAAAACGGTTCAAATATAGTCGATACATAGTCCTCGTCCATTCCTCGACCATTATCTTCTATTTCAAAAGAAAAGCCTGCATGCGTTTTATTGGAGTACTGCTCTTTTACCCTAAAACGAATAACACCTTCTTCCGGTGTAAACTTAACAGCATTGCCCAGAATGTTAATAAGAATCTGTCGCATATGAAGTTCATCACCAACCAAACGTTCATGGATAACTTCCGATAGATCAACATCAAATTTAGTATCCTGACCCGCAAGCTGCCCCTCTATAATAGAACAACAATTCTCACACAAGGTTCTCAAATTAAAGGGATTATGATAAATTGCAAGTTTACCACTTTCAATCTGAGACATATCAAGGACTTCATTGATTAAATCCAACAAATGCTGACTTGCGCCATCTATTTTCCGAAGGCAATCCTTCACTTTCGCATGATTGTCAATGGACAAATTAGCAATCGCGGACATACCCATAACCGCATTAATGGGTGTACGAATATCATGACTCATTTTAGACAGAAATTCGCTCTTAGCCTTATTCGCTTTCTCAGCCTGCTCTCTGGATTCCGCCAGTTCATCGAGAAGTGCATATCGATTTCTGGTATCCGTATCAATATTCGATACACCGATTACCATACTTCCGTTTCCGACTTTTGCCCTGGTGTGGACAATCTTAAGGGTGTGGTACACAGGTTCATCGTCGTTAAACAAACGATAATCCTTTTTGAGCACCGATTCTGTTTCAAATCGTTTCAGCAGATTATCTCGAGACAAAAATTCCGTAAGCATTTCACGGTCCGGCTCATACACAACAACTGAGATGTAACTTGCGATTTCTCGGAAAAAATCCGACCTACCCGCATCAAAATTACGTTTCAGCCAGTCATTGTCCGGACGTCTGCTGTGTACAATGTAAGATCCGTCATCAAGGTTGACATAATACATTGTTTCATAATCCTGAGACAATGATTTCATAATTGCATTGTCCTGTCTGCTCTCTTCCATTCTGACAATCTCTGCATAAGACAACGCTGCAATTGCAGTAAGTAGGAAAATATCATCCTTATTTTTTCGAACATTGTCCATGGACAGGAATCCAATCATCTCCTCTCCTGACCATATAGCGGCTGACATTACCCCGCTGATTTCCCCGTATGAAAATACCGCCTGCTGGTCCTTGGACATAAGGTCCATCATATTCTCAGCTTCTTCCTGATAATATCCGGATTCCTCCAAAAGCATTAACAGTTTTCTCTGTGGATCAAGAGGCATGCAAGCGTACTGGGGCATTAACGGACATACGCCCGGGGCATTCCACTCATATACCTTTCTGGTGATATCTTCTAAATTATCGATTTGAAAGATTCCCACACGGTCTGCATCATAATATTCTCCCAATGTCTGAAGAATTTCCTGAATAATTTCGTCATTCTCTTTCTTCTTCTGAATCTTACTGATACAGTCTCGAAGAACCGTCTCCTGCTTAAACTCATTGGACACATCTGTAGCCACACACATCGCCAGCACATCGCCGGTTTCGGAATCTTCTGAGAAATAATGTGTATATTTACGAAAGTGCATGCCCAATTGAGAAGAAGAAATTCTGCACACGTATTCCGACAGTGACTTCCCTTCCTCATAACATTGCAGAAGATATTCTCTGGACAAGCATTTACGGTATTGACTCTTATAATCATCCGCCACATATTTATCAGCAGCCAAATTGATAATACTACCATATTTAGGAAAAGGTTCGCCAAATTTATAGGAGTAATCCCTGGGCATACCATTTACGACCTCCCAAATCGGCGACGTCACAGTGTCCTTTGTAAGGTTAATCTGATAATAACTGTTTGCTTTCGCGAAAATAGCATTTCTATAAATGGCTTCTTTTTTGGCCATATCCTCAGCTCGCGCTACCGCCTCACGAAGTTCATCCGTAATCTTCATATCACGACGATGCTCTTCATCTATGTTATGACATCCTGCCATAACCAGATTCGGATTCTTCGGATTAACCGCCACATATTTCATTTGATAATAGTAGATTTTACCATCGCTTACTCTTCGATGATTGACAAAATAAGCTTTATTCTTCTTTAACTCCTCAAAAATCGCATCCCTTGACGTCTCAACGCGGAATCGTTCCCTATCTTCCGGATGTACAAGATGATCGCAATAAAACTTTATTCTGGCTTCATAAGTCTCAATCTGATTCTTCTCAATGGATTCCTCTTCTACAATTCTTGCATAAGCATCCGCCAAATCATCTTTGAGAATTTGTATTGTTCTAGCATTAAAATCCACGTAGGATAAGAAAATGAAGTCATCTGCAAATCCTGCAATCATTTGTTGCGTCTGGGTATCATGAACAGCTTCCTCTTTCGCAATCTCATGGTGAAACAATTGCACTCTTTGATAGGTAAAGAAAATAAAAATAAGCAAAAGCTGAAGTAAATAGATT
>JAZLHG010000473.1:0-4363 GCA_045616705.1 Lachnospiraceae bacterium
GCAAAGAATCATGAATTTGAGGAAATCTATGCCAGTGCGTTTTTCTTTAATCAGAAGGGCGTTGCCAAGTGGCCGGCGCAGGTCATTAACTATACCAATAAGACGCAGTTCCTGTTTCGAATATCAAAGGGAACGGTTGATATAAATGATCCGGGTGTAAATGACTATTTTAAGCCGGATGAAATTAGAGTTCCTTTTCGTAATATGATTTATATCGGTGATAGTGCAACCGATATTCCCTGTATGAAGTTGGTGAATACCAATGGTGGATATGCAATCGGTGTATATGACCCACAGAAGCAGAATAAGGATAAGGTATATAAAATGATGTCTGAGAACAGAGTGCGTTTCTATGCACCTGCAGATTATCGGGAAGGCACAGAACTGGATACGCTGGTGAAGCAGATTATTGACAGAACGGTAAGCAATGAATTGTTAGAATCCGCATATTATCAATATAAGAATGAAGCGGAAACGGCAAAACAGGAGTAATGATGGGTGATCATAAATTCAGACAGCGATTATTTGAGATGGCAGATTCTAAGTACGGAGATTTTCAGGAGAATCTGACCCCTACTATTACAAGAGAATCTATTATTGGTGTAAGGCTTCCCAAGCTGCGTGCATTGGCAAAAGAATGTATAAAGGATCCGGATATTGATGAATTCCTTCACGACCTTCCTCATCAGTACTATGATGAGAACATGCTTCATTCCTGTATACTATCGGAGATGAAAGATTATAATCAGGTAACTGCATATATCGATGAATTTCTACCATACATTGATAACTGGGCAGTATGTGATACGCTGCTCCCCAAAGCGTACAAAAGGCGTGACTGCAGATCAGAACTGATTAAAAAGGCTATGGAATGGATGTCATCGGAAGAGGAATATACCTGCAGATATGGAGTGGGAGTAATTATGAGGTATTACCTTGATGAAGACTTCAAGGAGGAATACCTTCAGATTCCTGCCGGCATCGTGTCCGACAAATACTACATCAATATGATGATTGCATGGATGTATGCCACGGCACTGGGTAAGAGATGGGATGCGACCATTCCCTATATTCAGGAATACAGGCTGCCTAAGTGGGTACATAATAAGACGATCCAGAAAGCCAGAGAGAGCTTTAGAATCGCCCCGGAACAGAAGGAATATCTGAAATCATTTAAGATTCGATAACAGAGACACGGAAGCAATATGGGAGGAACCAAATCGATGAAACGTAAATTATTATTTATTTTAATGATAACTGTTCTTATGTTGGCACTTAGTGGCTGTGGCAAGGATAAAAAGCAAGCGGAAACAGTAAATGAACTACCTGTGACAGGTGCAGAAGTGGCAGAAGAGAATGTCGCAGAGCCTGTAGAGGAGAAAGCTCCTGAACAGATACCTGCTTTAACGGAAGATGAGAAAGTAATGCTTGAGAACGCAATGTATATTTTCCCGCTCTATGAGACCGCGCTTCCTACAGCGGAGCAGGCAGGATGGATTCTGGATAATCTGCTGGTTTTTGATAGTAGCAGTCCCGGTTTGGGAATTCATTATGTCAGTGGTTCAGAACCTTCACCCATTAGCATTGATTATTATGGTTTGGAGAAGGGTGACGTTTGTGATTACCACGGAGTGGAGACCAAGGTTCTTGAGAAGTTCATCGGAGACTTTTATGGACAGGTCTATTCGTTACCGGAAGGCGCCCTTAATTATGATACCTGTGTAAATGCAAATGGTAAGTGCGTAGAGTGGTCCACTTCCTATCATGTAAGTTATGAAGGTTGGGGCCTTGAAATTACCATTACAGATTATCATGTGACGAATAACCAGCTTGTATGTGAGATCACAACCAGAGAATATAACGCCTTTGATGATGATGTGGTTACAACAGGAGAGGCGATATTCCGCTATAATCCGGACAGTATGCTTCATTATTCTTTAGTAGCGTACAATAAACTTAGTGAAGAGGCCATTGCTTCGGATGACGAGGAAGATGAGGATGATTGGGACAACAATAAAGGTGAGGAATCCTGGGAAGAGCGTTATGAGATCACCTTCACCAGAGAAGAGATTACTGCTGAAGAGGGAAGAATCCGTAATGCGGTGAATTCCGGCATGGCTGCCAAAGTAGAACTTAGTGCAGGAACCGATCAGGTGCCTTTCGGCAGATGGTACTGCTATGAGAACGGGAAACTGATTTTTGCATATTATTATAATCAGCCTGATCGTAAGGATATGCGAATGTACTTTAAAGACGATTGCATGATTGAGCTGATTGAAGGCAGCAGTGATGCAGACAGGGTAAGAACTTATCTTACCGATAATCCGGGGTCTAAATGGGACGAGCTGGAGTGGGAAGTTCTGCGTGCGGCAGCAGGCTATGTACCCCAATAAATGGATAGTGAGACAGTAGTATGAGACGTGAAGTAGATTTGGATCAGATATCAGACGGCAGAAGATATCATGCAGGAGATATGGTAAAGGTCGGATGCAGAGAGTGCGAAGGCTGCAGCGAATGCTGCAGGGACATGGATAAGTCCATTATTCTGGATCCTTATGACATGATGATGATTTGTAAGGGAACAGGCCTTAACTTTGACGAATTGTTAGGTGGGGAGCGCAGTTACATTGAATTGTCCATTCAGGATGGTCTGACGCTTCCCAACATCAAAATGCAGCCTGACAGTGGTGCCTGTGGGTTCCTTAACGATGAGGGAAGATGCAGGATTCATCCTTATCGAACCGGATTCTGCAGAATGTTTCCTCTTGGCAGAGTATACGAAGAAGGCAGCTTTTCTTATTTCCTACAGGTACATGAGTGCCCTTATCCCGTTAAGACCAAAGTGAAGATTAAGAAATGGCTGGATATTGAGAACTTATCAGGATATGAGGCTTTTGTATTAAAATGGCATGACTTTCTAGTTGAGGTAAGGGCTTATATGGAGACTCTTACTCCTAACGAAATGGCCGTATTTACGGTTTTCTTCCTTAAGACTTTCTATAGAGAGCCTTACCTTGAAGAGGTATCCTTTTGGCAACAGGTATATGACAGAATGAAGGGATTATTCTGATGGGTATCTGTGAGTAATTACTACAATGAAATCACGAGAAATACATATGATATAGTGCTTTTTCGGTTGAGAAAGCACTATATTTAGTGTAAAGTATATTTGTGATGGTATGTATTCTGTGGAGATTATATGAATTGTCAGGAAAGTGAACAACTGATGCAGGAATTTGTAGATGACCGGCTGTGCGGAGAACAGCTGGAGTCTTTTCTATACCACATTAACAGGTGTACAGGCTGCTATAAAGAGATGGAAGTAAGTTATCTGATT
This sequence comes from Lachnospiraceae bacterium, assembly GCA_045616705.1. Taxonomy (GTDB): domain Bacteria; phylum Bacillota; class Clostridia; order Lachnospirales; family Lachnospiraceae; genus UBA2868. The sequence goes on from JAZLHG010000473.1 coordinate 3,338, forward strand.
AAAGAGGCCTTGGCCAGACTGGAGGACGGAACTGCCTTTGACCTTCATTCGGAATTGAAGGAGAAGGTTGTTATGATGGAGAACTGTGTGAAACTGCAGAATCGGCTATCTGTAATCCGCCGTTTGGTGCTTACTGTAGCAGGTGTGGTTCTGGCAGTGGATTTTGTTGCGGTATACTTATTTTTATTATAAAGGTGATTCATGAGTAAACTGGTTTTAATTGATGGTAACAGCATAGCGAACAGAGCATTTTACGGAGTGCCGGATTTGACCAATGCGGAGGGACTTCATACCAATGCAATTTACGGCTTTTTGAATATTATGTTTCGAATTCTTGGTGAAGAGAATCCGGATTATCTTGCGGTGGCATTCGATGTACATGCTCCCACATTTCGACATGAGATGTATGCCCAGTATAAGGGAACCAGGAAGCCAATGCCCTCCGAACTTAAGGAACAGATCCCGGTGCTTAAGGAATTACTATCCGCAATGGGAATTCGAATTGTAGAGATGGCAGGTTATGAGGCGGATGATATTCTGGGAACGCTGGCTAAACGAGGAGAAGCAGATGGCCATCAGGTTGCGCTGATTTCCGGTGACAGAGACCTGCTTCAGATTTGTACGGACGTGATTAAGGTTCGTATTCCCAAGACTAAGGGTGGTCATACTGAAATAGAGGATTACTATACACAGGACGTAATTGATAGATATGGCATTAAGCCTCTTCAGGTAATTGAACTGAAGGCGCTTATGGGGGATTCCTCCGATAATATTCCGGGAGTTCCCAAGGTTGGTGAGAAGACCGCCACCGCACTGGTACAGCAGTATGGATGCATTGAGAATCTTAAGGAACATATTTCGGAGATTACCAAGAATGCAATTCGTACAACTCTGGAAGAGAACTTCGATATGGCAGTATTCAGTAAGAAACTGGCTACTATCGATATTCAGGCACCTATTCAGATTTCTTTTGATGAAATGAGACTGACAGATTTATATACCAGGGAAGCCTATGCCATTGTGAAG
>JAZLHG010000474.1:0-4619 GCA_045616705.1 Lachnospiraceae bacterium
TGGCGATCTGGTTCTTGTTGATGATGAATATTGTAAAATCACCGTTAAGGGAACCGGTTCTAATCCTTATAATGATGCCTGGATTGGCTACGTAATGGAAATTGTAAATAAGAAAGATTACACCATTTACTTCACTTCATATGCTGATCCCGACCTAAATGAGCAGAGCGTCAGCAACCTTGGAAAGGGCAATACCTGTTATTATGCCGGCGAACTTACTCCTACCCATATGGGCTACAATGTGAATGCCGGTGCAACAATCAGCGATGCCTGCCTAGCCATTGATGGTGTAACGGATGTATCCCAATTAGGAAATGTAAGAGGATATATCTCGGTATCCAACAATGAAACCGGCGAAGTTTTAAACAACGTAGAATATTCTTTCTAAACCTATAAAATCAAGAACTTACAGACCCAAAGGGACGGGGTTTATGGCTCATAAACCCCGTCCTTTTGGGTCATTTCTGTGGTTTCATGCTCCAGAACACCACATTCATTACAATCACAATAAACAGCACAACTGCCATGGACACCCAGAACCCCATATCAAGTCCAAGAAGGGTTCCCCGTCCAAATAATCTCATCCATAAATCCATCCAATTCATCACTCGTTACCTCCTTATAATAATTCTCCATAATGTCGCACGTACGCCTTTTTCAAGCTTGTTGCAAGACACATGTATAACAGAATACATGGAATCAGATATGCAAAATAACTAATGGGCAATGCTGCAAATCCAAGCATCGTTCCAAATGCAGTAAACGGAATAATAGTCAGCAATGTAATACCCGTAAAAGTAAGCAGCGTTAAGGGTGCTGATGCTCTGCTCTGGATAAACGGAATCTTGGGGGTACGAATCATATGAATCACAAGAGTCTGGCTCCACATTGATTCAACAAACCAACCTGCCTGGAACATAGCGATGTATTTCAGTTGCATTTGAGCCAGTTCCGCACCTGCAAAATGACTGGGCAGGTCATTAAACAGCACACCGTGAGATACAAATATCGGGCAGAATACAAAATACATAAAAATGTAAGTTGTAAAGTCAAAAATCGAACTTGTGGGTCCAATCCAAATCATGAAATTACCAACGCTGGACGCATCCCACTTCCTCGGAACGGCAATAAACTCTTCGTCAACATTATCCCAAGGAATTGCAGTACATGACAGATCATAGATTAAATTTAAGAAAATTAGATGGATGCTCTCCATGGGAAGGAAGGGCAACAAAGCGGATGCCGCAAGCACCGAAAACATATTGCCGAAATTAGAAGAAGCCGTCATTTTGATATACTTAATCATATTGGCATAGGTTTTTCTTCCTTCGATAATTCCCTGTTCCAGAACCATTAAATCCTTTTCCAGAAGAATAATATCCGCTGACTCTTTGGCAACATCCACTGCCGTATCTACAGAAATTCCCACATCCGCTGCCTTCATTGCGGCAGCATCATTAATGCCATCTCCCATAAAACCAACTGTATGGCCGCCGTTTCGAAGTGCCGTAACGACTCTGGCTTTCTGGTCCGGTGTCAGTTTCGCAAACACCTGGGTGGTTTCAGCCGATTTCATCAGATCATCATCCGACATATTCTCAATATCCGAGCCAAGAAGCATATTGCTTACTTCCAGGCCCACCTGTTTACAGATGGTTCTGGTTACCTTTTCATTGTCTCCGGTAAGAATCTTGGTTACTACACCGTGATTCTTCAATGCTTCGATTGCATCAGCTGTGGATTCTTTGGGCGGATCAAGAAAAGCCAGATATCCCATCATAACCATATCGCACTCATCCTTCACACCAAATGCTCCTACCGGAGAAGGATTGCTCTTCTGGGCAATAGCAATTACGCGAAGACCATTATTGTTTAGCTCATCGACTTTCCGAAGGACACGATTTCTCAGTTCGTCGGTTAATGGTCTTACCTCGTTGTCAATTTCTACATAGCTGCAAATGGAGAGCATCTCCTCCACGGCACCTTTGGTAACCATCTGTGTTTTACCGCTGCGATCCTGAACCACTGTTGATAATCTTCTTCGGGTAAAGTCGAAAGGAATCTCATCTACTTTCACGTAGTTCTCAGATAAATCAATCAGCTGCGGATTCTCACTCTCCTCCTCTTCGGTTCGCTCAATAATGGCGATGTCCATCAGATTCTTATATCCTGTTTGAAAATAGCTGTTAAGATACGCATGGCGAAGCACTCTGGGGTCTTCGTTTCCATCCACATTCATATGGTATTCAAGAACCACTTTATCCTGCGTAAGAGTACCTGTCTTGTCCGTGCACAGAATATCAATTGCACCAAAATTCTGTATAGAATTCAGGTTTTTTACAATGGTCTGCTTCTTACTCATAGACACCGCACCTTTTGCAAGGCATGTGGTAACAATCATGGGCAGCATTTCAGGAGTAAGCCCCACCGCAATGGAGATGCCGAATAGGAAGGCTTCCAACCAATCCCCTTTTGTAATTCCGTTAATGAAGAACACCACCGGAACCATAATGAACATAAAGCGAATCAACACCCAGCTTACCGCGTTAACACCCTTTGTAAAGTTTGTCTCCACCGCCTCTCCTGCAACGGCCTTGGCCATGGATCCGAAAAGGGTATGATCGCCTGTGCAAATTACAACTGCGGTAGCACTTCCGGATACCACATTACTTCCCATAAATGCAATGTTTGTATAATCCGTAATATTCTCTTTTCGCTCACTTACCACTCCTACCTTTTCAATAGGCTCACTCTCACCGGTAAGGGAAGACTGGCTAACAAATAAATCTTTTGCTTCAATAATTCGCAGGTCAGCAGGAATCATATCTCCGGCAGATAAATGGATGATATCTCCCACAACAACATCCTCTAATCTAATCTCCTGCTTTGCCTCTTCTTTTCTGTCTACTGTACAGGTTGTGGTAATCATCGCAAGCAATTTCTCTGCTGCATTTCCACTTCTGGATTCCTGTACAAATCTTAGTGTTCCTGATATAAACACCATGGTCAGAATAATAACAACCGTCAGACAATCGAAGTCTTCCGGATTGCTTCCAAATAACCCATAATATGGGAAAATCATATCCGTAATGGTTGATACCAGTGCCAGGAACACCAGAATTGCCGTAAACGGATTAATAAATGCTCCTGCAAGTCTCTTCGGTAGCGATTTCTTTCTCTCCTTCGTCACCTTATTATTTCCATACAGGTCTCGCATTTTCAGTACTTCATCTGCAGATAAACCCCTTAATGTGGTTCCGATACTATGCAGATTTTCTTTGATCTGATGGGTTGCGGCATAATGGATTCTGTTATTCTGTTCATCTCTTACTACCGTCCTCTCCACCATCTTTTTAACCTGAAGTCTATTCTTCTCTCTCAGCTTCATTTAGCATACCTCCTTTCGTTAGGGTCAGCATAAAAAAAACACAAGGCAAATCACATGACTAAAACCTTGCGATTTCCTTGCGTTTTAACAAGAATTTCTATGATGAATCATTAAATTTATACCCGATTCCCCACACGGTTATAATGTATTTAGGGGCATCCGGATTGGGCTCTATCTTCTTGCGAAGCTTTCTGATAAACGACATGATATTACTATCATCCATCAAATATTCATCTTCCCATACAGCTCGATAAATCTGCTCTTTTGTAAATATTTCTCCCCGATTATTGGCCAAGAAATATAGGATATCATATTCCTTGGGCGTTAATACAATCTCCTCACCCGATACAATCACTTTTCGATATCTTGGTATGATTTCCAGTTCGTCGATAACAATAGAATTTCTGGAGATTTCCACTGTATTTGGCTCTCCAAGTTCCAGAATCAGCGAGCTGCTTCGCCCTGTTTCCAAGTTCTCAAGCTGCAATTTTAACTCATCTGCCTCTTCTGCTTTTACACCTTTTAACTGTTCTTGCAGATACCGTAAAAGAGAGGCACTGATGCTTGAATACTCTATATTTTTCTTCACAGTGTTCCCTCCTACGTTAATTCGTGATATCTCTTAACAAATAACGACTTCATCACGGAAACCGATATCATATATCCTACAATGACCAACATCAGGAATATGAAATATTTTCCGGGAAGAACTGTTAATCCAAACAATGCACCAAAGGGTGTAAAAGTAAATCCGGTAAATAATAACACGCCCACTAAGGTTACAACGATTACCGGACCTGTTGGTCTGCTCTGAGCAAACGGCACGCGCTTCGTTCTTAACAAATGCAGAATCAGAACCTGTGTCCACATGGATTCCAGAAACCAACCCGTCTGAAATAATGCAACAAATTGATCTGTATTCACAGCTGCCGGACACACAATCCAGAACAAAAAGCCGAATGTAATCAGGTCAAATACCGAGCTGATAGGCCCAAAATAACGCATAAATCTTCCCAGATTTCTTCCGTTTCTTCCCATGACATCTCTGCAGTTACTGCTGTTAAATCTTCTGTATGACATACTGTGTCTGGTTCTTCCCTGTGATTGTGTCGATTCCGATGTTTACAGTATTCCGCAGGAGTGGTCCGGAAGAAATCTGGCAAGATTTATGCGTTATTTTGGGCCTATCAGCTCGGTATTTGACCTGATTACATTCGGCTTTTTGTTCTGG
>JAZLHG010000475.1:0-6408 GCA_045616705.1 Lachnospiraceae bacterium
GAGAATTGGCTACTGGGTGAACGAAGGACCGGCAGTGATTAAGCATGACGGACGAATATTCGTAACCTATTCCGCAAGCGATACAGGAATCAACTATTGTATGGGTATGCTGAGCATCCCGGAGGATGGAGATTTGCTAGATCCGAAACAGTGGAGCAAGAAGCGTCAGCCGGTGCTTCAAACGGACCTCCAGTTGGGAATATACGGCCCGGGGCATAATTCTTTTACAGAAGATGAAGAAGGTAACCCGATTATGGTATTCCATGCGCGTACAGAAACAGAAATCGTTGGAGATCCGTTATATAACCCCAACAGACATGCAATGTTAATGCCGGTTAAGTGGACGGCAGACGGAGAACCGCTTTTATCGTTTTACAATAGTTTATAATGGTACACAACAAAATGATCCAGGGCATATGCCCTGAATCATTTTGCTGTAAAATAGAAACAATTTATGAATAGAAACTACTCTTCTTCAATGGGACTGTAATTGATTCGTACGTTGATGTCTTGGTTGTAGTTACCGAAGTTCTTGCCATAGATGGTCAAACCGCCTACGTGTTCGGCATCTTCATTCACGGCCAGTCTGAAGCGAATGGTACTACGGTCAGTGAGAGCAAGATCCTGAATGGTAACATCAGAAATCTGCAGACCGTCAATAAAGGTTCCGTGACGATTCACCACCAAGAGCTTCAGCATACCGTACTGATTCCAGTTCGGGAACCACCAGTCGGGATTGAAGATACCTCTGGGATCGCCGAAGTCACCGGGGCTGGTCCAGGTTCCGAGACAAATATCATTTAAGTAGAAGGAAATATCAGAGGGCCACACATCATTAACACTGGGGGCTTCACTGCCCAGCTCGGCAGAGATGGTAATCTTATCAATCTTCTGTGACAAAGGAATGAAATTAGGAATGATATATTCCACATAGCCCTTGGTGAACCAGATGATATTGGCATTGTAACGATCCGGATGTGCGAAATATCTGGTGTCATCAACTTCGCCGATGATTGCTTCGCTAGTGGAAAGACCACAGGTGGGGTATACTTCATAATTGGAGTAGTGACCGACTCTGAGCTCTGTAAGATAGACATTCTTGTCATCTTCAGGGGCATCCAGATCAATAAGAATCTTATCCAGATGAACGGAGCAAATCTTGGAGTTGCCGTGACCGGCTGTCTCCGAGGCAATGCTGATTAGTCCGCAACTCTCAAGCTTCTTGATATGTCCGGTTAAGGCACCGTTGGTAATGTTTAATCTGCTTGCCAGATCGTTCATGCTCATGCCGTTGTTCTCGCGAAGAATCTTGATGATATCGACACGAACGTTGGAACCGAGGGCTTTGAAGATTTCAAGTCCCTCGTCTAGGGATTTAATATGTAACATGATTTATCTCCGTTGTTTTATATTGTTTAATAGTTTCTAAAATATTTTTGTTTATAATAGTATATCATTATTTGAAAACATTTTAAAGTGTGAACCTATGAAAAAGAAATTTATCACAAGCCTAATAATTATCGCTATTCTGGGACTTTCTACAGGTTGTGCATCCAAGACACCTTCTGTTGCTAATCAACCTGCAGAAAATTCTAAAATAGAGGAAAACGAGGCTCTTTCGGAGACAGAAGAAATGACTGATTTAAATAAAGATAAAGAAAAAGGGAAGGTGGATTTATCTGCAATAGAGACCGGGCAGCTTACGGCAGGGGTTGCAACTCATGATCCGGCTCTGATTCAGGTAGACGGAACCTACTATATCTTCGGAACTCATATGGCAACTGCCAAGTCTGAAGATACAATCCACTGGGAGTATATTGGTAACGGTTATAAACCTTCTAACCCGGTTTATCAGGATTTATGGGCCTCAGATTCCCATGTATTTGACTATGCGGGGAACGGCAACAGTGTAATACCTACAGATGACAAGCAGAATCATGTGTGGGCGCCGGATGTAATCTATAACAGGAAAATGGAATGCTATGTATTATATTACTGTACCTCATCCACCTGGAATGCATCCAATTTGTGCTATGCAACATCAAATTCTGTTGAAGGTCCTTATGTGTGGCAGGGAGCGTTGATTTATTCAGGCTTTACAGCAGATAACATGGATGCCACCGATGTGCTTGAGACAGTGCCTAAGCAGGATGCGTTGGCCAAATATATCAAGCCCTCCGGAGAATATAACTATGATGATTATCCTAACGCAATCGATCCCCATCCTTTTTACGATCAGGATGGCAGAATGTGGTTGGTATACGGTTCCTGGTCAGGCGGTATTTTCTTAATTGAGCTTGATGAGAATACAGGTAAGGTGATTCACCCGGATGAAGATCCGGAAAATAATGTGGATGCTTATTTTGGCAAACGCCTTTTAGGCGGTGGCCATAAATCGATTGAAGGTCCTTATATTCTTTATGATGAAACAAGCGGATATTATTATCTGTTTGTATCCTATGGCGAATTGCGCAGAGCAGGAGGATATCAGATTCGCGTGTTCCGGTCCGATAAGGTCGACGGAGAATATGTGGATATGAACGGTGAGAAGCCCGGTAAATACGATATTCATGAGAAGTATGGTATAAAACTCAGCGGTAATTACAGTCTGCCGTCTCTGCCGCAGGCTTATATGGCTACGGGACACAATTCGGCAATCATAAACGAGGAGCAGAAATATTTAATCTGTTATCATACACGTTTTGAGAATGGCGGAGAGAGTTTTGAACCGAGAGTCAAACAGTTCTTTATGAATCGAGAAGGCTGGCCGTGCCTGTTACCCTATTCCTATCAGTCGGAGACCATCAGTGAGACCGGCTATTCTCAGGAAGATATGATTGGTGTTTACTATATCGTAAACCCTTCCATTCTTATTGATGATGAGGTTGATGCGCTGCGATGTATGGAGTTAAAGGCCGACGGTTCTATTGATGGCGAGAACCTGGATGGAAGCTGGAACTACGAAAAGGGTACCGCTTACATGAATCTAACTTTTAATGATACCAAGAAGAAATCACATACCTATTCCGGCGTATTCTGCAAGCAAAAGGACGAAGCAGGTACGGAGGTTATGACTTTCACGGCGGTTGGCAACAACCGGAGTGTATGGGGCGTGAAATATCAGTAGATTAATCCGGAACGATTATAGTGAAAAGAAATGCAACCGAATGTGGTGACACATTCGGTTTTGTATTATACTAAAGGAAGTTTAGGTTAAGAGAAAGAAGACCTGTTATGAGAAGATTTAATATGAGAAAGGGTAATCGATTAATCGGTGTCATCCTTGCTATGACATTGCTAATGGGGCTTGCTGCTATGCTGCAGGATTACGTGATTTTGGCTGAATATATAAAGAGCTTTGCGAAGGATGGAGACTATTCTAAGGTGAATACAACGAATAGCCCGCTTGCTGCATATGAGGGATATCTTCTGAATTATGAAGAGCCTACAGGCGCAGGCAGAATTCAGATTATGGTGCAGTAATGCTCATGTTGCAATAATATTAATTGGAGAACAGAAATGATTACAGTACGAACGGCAACAATGAATGATTGCGATGCGCTTCTTGCAATCTATGGTCCTTATGTGGAGAAGACCGCAATCAGTTTCGAATATGAGATTCCGACAAGAGAGGATTTCAGAGGTAGAATAGAGAGAATTCTTAAGGAATATCCTTACCTTGTGGCGGAGGAAAATGGTGAAATACTGGGTTATGCATACGCAAGTATTTTCCATGGACGCGAGGCCTATAAGCATGCTGTTGAGCCGTCGATTTATGTAGCAGAGAACCAGAGAGGTCGAGGAATCGGTAAGCTGTTATATGCGCATCTGGAGGAGTTGCTTCTTAAGCAGAATGTGTATATTCTTTATGCATGCATTGCCAGAGCCGATGAGGATAATGACCCCCATTTAACCAATGCCAGCATTGCGTTCCATGAGCATGTGGGCTATCGACTGGTGGGTGTACATGAGAAGTGTGGCTATAAATTCAACCGTTGGTACAGTATTGTGTGGATGGAGAGATTAATCAGTGTACGACCAAACCATCCGGAGGACTTTATTCCTTTTGGGGAACTGAAGGATTTGTTATCCTAATATAAGAGTACTGTCGATAGAGATGATATTGTGATGATAGAGGAGTTTGGAATGAGTAGTCAGGGTCAATTGCAATATAAACAGTTACGGAATTCCGAAGAATATCTTCAGGTGTTTTCGGAAAGGTTTGTGAATCTGGTTGAGAAGTACTGCAGTACAGTGGAAGATTCCGATGAGGAATCTGCAATCAGAATCAATTTGATTGGAATGAATCCTTATGATTATCGAAAGGATGACATCTATAGCATTCGCAGATGGGCAGCTGCAAATGAATTTGAAATTGTATGTTCCATAGGTGAGACGGGAACCGAAGAAGCGAATGAAGAACTTGAGGGAATCTGTAATGTGGAAGAAATCAGTCATGCAGGCGATGCGGATATTAGCCTGGTCATTTCTTCCTGCGGAATAGACGCAGCGAAGGCTCTGGAACAGAAACTGGGTGTACCATTTGTGATTAGTGTTCCTTATGGAACCTTTGGAGAACGTGTTGCAACTGCAATAAGACAAATTGTATACGAAGAGGATGAATTGTATTGCGGCAATACAAATAAGTCTGCAAAGAGCAAACATATCAATGAAAAAGATTTGTTTGAGAAGATGAAATCCGGGCAGAAGATTCTGATTATCGGGGAATATGTTACATCGATATCACTAGCCAGAAAGTTAGAACTGGAAAAGGGTGTTACAACCAGGGTGATTACACCGGTGAAGACCGATAGTGAAATTGTCAGACCGGGAGATCTACAGGTCGAGGGGTTTGAAGGTGTGGCTGCATCCGTAGCGAATGAAATGAAGACGGGTGTGCAGGGCATTGTTGCTGATCCGCTGTATCAGGATGCGATAAACCGTATTCTTCTTGATGAAGGTATACAGGAAGATCTGCTAAAGTTATATTCTCTGCCTCATCGTGCATTATCCGGTGAGACATATGATGAAATCAAAATTGGTGGTTTGTGGTAGGAGGTTTCTATGAAGATTAGAGCACGAGTATATTCGATATTGGCAGGATGTGGATTCCTTGCATATGTGATTCTGTCCCTGATGTTATCTGTCAATGTGTCAGGTGGTGGAATTTCATTAGATGGTCAGCAAATGTCATGGATGGCTATTGGACTTGCTTTTGCAGTGATGTATTTTGTTGGCAAGAGACAGGTTGGGTTGTTAGTTGTGAGTGGATTGGCATTCCTTCAGGATCTGACAGATTTCGCATCTGATTTCAGAGAGGCCAGCATGTTTGCACCTGAGACTATGAGTACCGCTGTAACAGATATTCTGGAGGCGTTAGCTTTTGCTGCATTGTTCGCCATGTTCCTAATCAGTATTTCCGCTAAGTTACAGAAGAAACCTCGTGTGGCCGGAATTTTCGGAATTGCTGCACTAACATTGAGTGTAATTTCAGATTGCGTATACTGGTTGGGAGTCATAACCAATTCCCTTGCGGAAGGGGCATCAATTGCGCAGTTAATTCGACTTGTTCCGTATATGTGTATTAGTCTGTCAGTGTTTGGTAGTTCCGTATTTGCAGTATTATGGATTGTGCTGGAGATGAAAATGCTTCGAGTGGAGCAGGCCCCTCAGCCGGTTGCACCTCAGGAAAATGTGCCTAGACCGGTAGTGCCTCAAGCTCCACAGCCGATAGTTCCGGTGGCTTCCTCTGCCGGTACGCAGACTGAGAATCCGGAATCAGTAGAGAAGGCTGCAAAAAGCTTGTCTATATACAAAGAGCTTCTTGATAACGGCCTTATTACACAGGAAGACTACGATATCAAGAAGCGTCAGATTCTTGGTTTATAATTGATGATTCACATAGGTGAATGATTACAACTTATGACAGATTGCCTATGAATGATTCAAGGGAACCTTTCTCATCCAAGTCCACGACCTGATCGGCAAAGGATGCATAGAGAGGTTCTCTTTTTGCATACATATCCGTTAGGGAAGTCTGCTGGGAAAGAGGACGATTGTTGGTAGGCAGCGAGAAAATATCACGCTTCAGCCACACTATCACACCGTTCTGGTGAAGAACGGGATAGTTCTCTTCTCTGGTAACTACACCGCCACCGGTAGCAATGATTGCGCCGGATTTCTTGCCCAGTTCGCTGACAATTTTATGTTCCATATCACGGAATACAGCTTCTCCATCCTGTTTAATCACATCGGAAGGTGTACGGCCGTATTTCTTGGTGAATTCTTTATCGGCGTCAAATACTTCACGGCCTGTTACTTTGCGAAGCTTCTTGGCGGTTGTGGTCTTGCCCACACCCGGCATTCCAATGAGAATAATGTTCTGCATGGACATAGACAGTGTCTGAT
>JAZLHG010000476.1:0-8583 GCA_045616705.1 Lachnospiraceae bacterium
ATCAATAACATTACCTACGTTCAGAAGAACGATGGTTCTCTTGGCTACATGACTCACTTCTCTTAAGAGTTCGTCTTCTGCCTCTGTAAGCAGGAGACTTCCCGGTCCGGCATTATTGTCCTGATCTTCACCTGCGGTTCTTGCAATTGTAACAATGGCCGCATCCGCTTCAGCTGCAATTTCCTTCATGCGGTCTGTAACCGGCATCTCTTCCTGACACCAGGGAACGGTTCCCCAGCCATGACCTGCATCATAAGGATGATCCTCAAGCCACGCATCATAAATCTCAAGCAGTTCCTGATGAAGGCTTACTCGATCACAGTCCTTCAGAGCATCCAGCACACTTACCACGTAACGGGTATTCACCAGACCTCCGGAACCCAGTCCACTCTTGTAATAGTTATAATTGCCACGTCCAAAAAGGGCAATGGTCTCTCCATTTCGAAGAGGAAGTGCATTCTTCAGATTCTTCAGCAGAACACAGCCTTCCGTAACAGTCTGTCTGGCAAGTGCTGCGTATTTGGCCTGATCCGGCGTGTATTTACCCATGGTTAACCTCGCTATCTATTTACAATTATTATTGCTTCTATTATTATATAATACAGGTGTTTTGAAATAAAGCAAAACGTGAATTTGGAGTGTATATCTATATGCTTATCAACCAGATACCCGAGGGTTCCTGCATTGAGGTTACAGTAGCATCAGCTGATAAGAAACTCACCCTCACCACCTTCTCCAAGGTTCCCAGCAATCCTGTGGATGAGAAGCTTGTGAAGAATTTCCTTAGAAAATATAAATATCCTACCGGTGTCTTGGCTGACCCCATCGAGCACGAAGGCAAATACGTTGGTTTTCACGTTGGAGAAGATGTGCAGATGTCTGTCTTTGCCGTTGTGGACAACAAGCCATACCGCTGGACCAAGGTGAATATTATCACCGCACAGTTCAAGCGCAAGATTTATCACCTGATTATGACCAATCAGGATGTCCCGGAGTCTAACCGCAGAGGAAGTTTCAGACAGTGGGTAGGCAGTAACGGCACACTGAAGATTGGTCTTGATCCCGGTTCCCGTGTGGTCCTGGTTAAGGATGTCAGCACATCAGGAATTGGTCTCATTGCAGACAATGTATCCGATCAGCCCATGCCTAAGGTTGGTGAAGTGGTGCATGTTACTTTCTCCGATACCATTGGACAGGGGACACCCCAGGCTAAGGAATTCAGTTTCAGCCTCAAGGCCACGGTTTGCCGTACCGGAGAGGATCCGGGTAAGAACCGAACCATTCTGGGCTGCAGATTCGCCAAGAGCAACGAACAAATCGGTCAGTACGTCAATATGAAACAAACTGCACATAAGAAGAAATAAAAGGTCGTGATTCACGACCTTTTATTATGTAATACCCTGTCTGCAGGCCTTCTTCCAAACACCGGCCCGATATCTGAGCAGGAATGAAGTTAATCTAAAGAACCAGTCTACCACCATGCCAATCCACACGCCAATGGCTCCCATCTGCATATGGATTCCCAACACAATACTCAGTCCGATTCGAAATACCACCATGGAGAAAATCGACATCACCATGGTATATTTCACATCATTGCAGGCTCGCAGCATATTGGGGAATACAAATGCCAACGGCCAGCACACGATTGCAAATCCATTATGAATCATAACCAGTTTATAGGTAAGTTCTGTTGCCTGAGGGCTTAAATGAAACAGTATCAACACATAATGCAGGCACGACAGTAGAAGACCATTCTGAATCGCTGTAAAGAAAAACGTAATTCCCAAGAGTTTACGGGTATAATAGCGAACTTGTTTCTCACTCTGCGCTCCTACACACTGACCAATTACCGTTATCATAGCCAGGTTCATACCCTGTCCTACAATACAGCCAATGGAATCCAGACTGTTGGCTACACCATTTGCGGCAATCTGATAGGTTCCAAATCCGGAAATAATACTGACCACAATCAGTCGACCGAACTGAAAAATACCATTCTCGATACCATTCGGTATTCCAATATAGAAAATCTTCCGAATCACACTGAAATCCGGTCGATAAGGTTCTCTGTCAAGATAGATTTGCAGGCTCTCATTGCGGAGAAGTCTGACAATCATCAGGCTCGCTACCATTCTGGATAACAATGAGGGAACCGCCACACCTGCTACGCCCATTTTGAATACGTAAATACCCAGTGCGTTACCTACCACGTTAATGACGTTCATCAGAATGGAAATCTTGAAGGTAATCTTGGAATTACCCATGGACCTGAAGATGGCCGCACCACAGTTATAAAGCGCAAGAAACGGGAAAGAAAGTGCGGTAATCCACAGATATCGTACCGCAGCATCCATAACATCCTGTTCAATCTTACCAAATAACAACTTCAGAATCGGTACCCTAAGCAAAATAATGAGTGCTGATACCACAATCGTAATAGCTGTAACCGACCATACCAACTGCTTAGCCGTTCCTCTGGCCTGCTGATCGCGCTTCGCTCCAATATACTGACTTGCCACAACTGCTCCTCCGGTAGCAAAGGCTGCAAGCACGCTGATGATCAGGTAGTTAAACATATCAACCAGTGAGACGCCGGATATTGCGGCCTCTCCCACGGAAGAAATCATCATAGTATCAGCCATACCAACGGTCAGCGCCAGCGCCTGCTCCGCAACCAGAGGAACAATCAGTTTGCGCAGTGTTTTATTGTCAAATAGCATTTGCTCCTTATTTTCCATAGAGTGTATTCTACATCTTTTCAGGTATGGATACAATTGATTTTTCTTGCAATTTCGCCTGATTCACAGTGAAATATCATATTCGGCAGTCAAGGATTATGTTATATTAGAATCAGTTAATTAATTGGAAATATTGTTTGATATACTCATTGCATTTGTTTAACGAAAGGAACAACGATATGCAGTTTATTTTCTGTGGTCACACAGTGTCTGAGCGAGAACTGAAACAGGAGATGTGGCTGAACTATTTATACTATACCAGAGAGAACCTGGTGAATTTAGAGAGAGTTCAAACTGTAGAAGAACTCCTAAGAGAAAATCATGTACTGAAATATGTAGAGCGCACCCTTCTCATTCTTGACACCATTTCAGATTTGGATGCTACTGAGAGAATGTATGTCCGCACCACTCTGCAGTGGTCGGAAGTTGCCAAAGGCGGTATGCCGGAGCAGCGTGAGAAGTGGGCACAGCTTGGCATGGATTTGCAGATTCATAACGAGGCATCCGCCCAGATTTATATGCTGGAATCAGAGGATTTGGAGGAGGAAGACGAAACGACCCGTACTGTCATTCGTACACTCATCCATACCCACGGACTTCTTGGACAGTACATTCGAGGAGAAACCGGATTTGAAGTGCATAAACCACTGGAAGCGCTTATTACCGATGGGTTGATTGGGCGAGACTCCTTACGGAAAATACTGCTGGCCTTAAATCACTGCATTATTGCCGGTGTGAAGGAAGAACTGTGGGAGAAATTGTCCGGTGAGGTTGCTCGTCTTGTTGCGATTATTTGCGAAGGCAGCTCTCATCTGGAGCAGATGCCGATCGCATTACGGCTTAAAAAAATGTTCTCAGCTTACCGAAGCGTAGAAGAACTGACTGAAGAAGAGAATGAAGTCTATGGTTCTGTACTGGCAGGCTCAGATTTATGGTATGCAGAGAGTGCACTGGATACATTTTCCCGCAGGGAGATTACAACCATCTTCCGTTTGATTCAGAAGGAATCTGCTGAAATCAGACATATTTCTTTTTATCCTTTGGCCCGAACTCTTACTTATGATTATGAAGGGCGTCGCAAGATCAATGTATATAAAAAGCGCGTGGTGGAATTGTGTCTTAGAGAATATGCCGAAGGCATTGACGATATGAAATCTCAGGAACATGTCAGCGTAGTCACCCAAATCATTAACGACACGCTGTACTTCGACGTACAGTTTACCAAGGTGTGTGACAGCCTGATTACATTCTGTGTGGAAGCAGAGCGGTCCGGCATCATGACCTATGAGAAGAGCGTGCAGACTATCTTCGATATTTTCGGATTTAGAAGAGACATTTTCGACCGACTGAACAACGAAGAGAAATACTTAGAGACCATGAATAATGCAGCCGAGAGCACGAAGTTAAATATTCTGGATTACATTGGTGGGGATCGTATTGTTGATGTTGGCTCCGGCGGCGGTGTTCTTCTCGATGTAATGGAGAAGAAATTCCCGGAGAAACACATCATCGGCACCGATATTTCCCAGAACGTCATTGAGACCTTGAACCGCAAAATTCAGGATGAGGGGCACCATTATACGGTTCTTCGTCATAATTTCGTGGAGGGTCCTATGACCGAGCCTGTTGATACCGTAATCTTCTCTTCCATTCTTCATGAAGTATATTCCTATACCCCCTGGAATGGTGAGCAGTTCCAAATTGATGCTGTGAAGACTGCACTGAAGAATGCTTATGATTCCATTCCTGCCGGTGGCCGCATCGTCATTCGTGACGGTGTTATGGCAGCATCGGAGCAGATTGGTGCAGTACGATTCAAAGAAGTAGAAGGCAGCGATTTTGCTGTAAGTTATATGAATGATTTCAAAGGACTTAAGCAGCTTCGTGATCCTGCCGATCCTCAGAAATGGAATTCTAACAAAGTTAGTTTGTGTGATGATATCCTGACAGCAGACGTAAACTTCATACGGGAAGCCCTCTATACCTATACCTGGGGCCCGGGATCTTATGCCCAGGAAGTGCAGGAACAGTTTGGTTATTTCACTTACGACGATTATCTGGCATTTCTCCAGGAACTGGGAATGGAAATCGTCTACTCTACAGTCTTCACCGAGCCCGGATATCCGGATAACCTAAATCAGAAGGTGGAGCTTCTAAATGGTCTTACCTGGGACCAGCTTCCCAGCACTGTTATCATCGCTGCGCAGAAGTAATTTAGGAGGTTTCTTTCCGATTCCGATTCATCAGACTCCATATATCTATCCGATTCAAATCGAGTAGGCTGACTCCTACTCGATACCCACTTTGTGGACAATAAGAAGGCGGCCGCTTACGCGACCGCCTCTTTATTGTCTACTCTGCAAATTACTTGTAGAGATCAACTAACTTCTGTAAGTGCTCAAATCTCTCTGTAGCAACTTCTTCAGACTTCTTGAAGAGTCTCTCTGCTCTCTCAGGGAAAGGCTTGATCAGACGAGTATAACGTGACTCGTTGTTCAGGAATTCCTGATATGTTCCGTCGCCTGCCTTAGAGGTCAGTGTGAACGGATTCTTGCCTTCTGCCTTAAGTGCAGGATTGAAGGAGAACAGATTCCAGTAACCGGAAGCAACTGCCTTCTTCATCTCATCCTGACAGTGGTTCATACCACCCTTAGCGATACCGTGAAGTTCGCAAGGAGCGTAACCAATGATCAGTGAAGGTCCGTTGTAAGCTTCTGCTTCTGCAAGAACCTTAACTGCCTGTGCAGGGTTAGCACCAAGCGCGATCTGTGCTACATATACGTAACCATAGCTCATAGCGATTTCTGCAAGAGACTTCTTACCGATTTCCTTACCAGCTGCTGCGAACTGACAAACCTCACCGATGTTGGAAGCCTTTGAAGCCTGTCCACCGGTATTGGAGTACATCTCGGTATCGAATACCATAACGTTAACGTTCTCGCCGGAAGCAAGTACGTGGTCAAGACCACCGAAACCGATATCATATGCCCATCCGTCACCACCGAGGATCCATACGGACTTCTTGCTTAAGTATTCCTTCTTAGCAAGGATTTCTTTTGCATTCTCACAACCAGCAGCTGCTGCCTTCTCAACTTCTACAAGAAGAGCTTCTGTAGCAGGAGCGTTTGCTTTCGTGTTATCCTTGGTCTCCATGAATTTCTCAGCTGCTGCCTTGAACTCAGCTGTAGCCTTGTCGGAATTCATGCACTCTTCAACCTTAGCGATTAACAGGTCTCTGATGTACTTCTGACCAACCTGCATACCAAGACCGTGCTCAGCGTTATCCTCGAATAAGGAGTTAGACCAAGCGGGTCCCTTCTTGGAATCCTTGTTCACTGTGTAAGGTGATGTAGCAGCGGGGTTACCCCAGATAGAAGAACATCCTGTTGCGTTAGAGATGTACATCTGCTCACCGAAGAGCTGTGTAATCAGTCTAGCATAAGATGTCTCTGCACAACCTGCACAAGAACCGGAGAACTCAAGGAGAGGCTGATTGAACTGTGATCCCTTAGGAGTGAAGTCATTCAGTCCGATATCCTTCTTGCCAACGTTAGCAACAAGGTAATCGAATACAGGCTGTTCTGCTGCCTGAGATTCCTGAGCTACCATAGCGATTGCATCGGTAGGACATACTGTAATACACTCGCCGCATCCCATACAATCAAGAGGAGATACGCTCATTGTGTACTTATATTCTGTAGCCTTAGGCTTGGTGTCTGCAAGCTTGATGTTTGCAGGAGCTGCCTTAACTTCTTCATCACTGAGCAAGAAAGGACGGATTGTTGCATGTGAACATACAAATGCACAGTTGTTACACTGGATACACTTAGCAGCATCCCATTCAGGAACCATAACTGCGGTACCACGCTTCTCGTATGCGGAAGCACCTGTTACGAACTGACCGTCTGCACAATCTACGAATGCAGATACAGGCAGGCTGTCACCATCCATCTTGGAAATAGGCTCGAGCATATTCTTAACAAGTTCAACAACCTCAGGACGTCCGCTGATCTCCTTAGCGGGAGCATCTGCTTCAGGATTCTTCCAAGAATCGGGAACTTCTACCTTATGGATTGCATCAAGACCGGCATCAATTGCCTTATAGTTCATCTCTACAACTGCATCACCCTTCTTGGAGTAGGACTTCTTAGCAGCCTGCTTCATGAAGTCAACAGCCTCTTCGATAGGCATAACGTCTGCAAGTTTGAAGAATGCGGACTGAAGAATGGTGTTGGTTCTCTTACCCATACCAATTTCGATAGCCTTATCAATAGCGTTGATTGTGTAGAGCTGAATGTTGTTTTCTGCGATATACTTCTTAGCTTCTGCATTCAGATGCTTACCAAGTTCCTCATCGGACCACTGGCAGTTGATCATGAATACTCCACCGGGCTTAACATCCTGAACCATCTTCATACCCTGGATAACATATGCAGGATTATGACATGCTACGAAGTCAGCCTGGTTGATGTAGTAAGTACTCTTAATCGGGTTGTCACCAAAACGTAAGTGGGAAATGGTGATACCGCCTGTCTTCTTGGAGTCATACTGGAAGTATGCCTGGATATATTTGTCGGTGTGGTCACCGATAATCTTGGTAGAGTTCTTGTTAGCACCAACAGTACCGTCACCGCCAAGACCCCAGAACTTACATTCCTTAGTACCGGGAGCTGATACGATAGGAGCGGGCTTAACTTCAGGTAAGCTTAAGTTGGTAACATCATCAACGATACCAAGTGTAAATCTAGACTTAGGAGCATCCTTGTCAAGTTCTGTAAATACAGCAAATACGCTTGAACGAGGGCAGTCCTTAGAACCAAGACCATAACGGCCGCCTACTACTACAACGTCATCCATACCAGCCTCATGAAGAGTGGTCATAACGTCTAAGTACAGAGGCTCACCAAGGGAACCGGGCTCTTTGGTACGATCCAGAACAGCAATCTTCTTAGCTGTCTTAGGAAGAACCTTAAGTAATGCCTTAGATGACCAAGGACGATACAGGCGAACCTTAACAAGACCAACCTTCTCACCCTTAGCTGTTAAGTAATCGATAACTTCTTCAGCAACGTCACAGAAGGAACCCATACATACGATTACACGATCAGCATCAGCTGCACCGTAGTAGTTGAACAGATCATAATCTGTACCTAACTTCTCGTTAACCTTCTTCATGTACTTCTCAACAACTGCAGGAAGCTCATCGTAAACGGAGTTACATGCTTCACGATGCTGGAAGAATACGTCGCCGTTCTCGTGAGAACCTCTAGCTGCGGGATGCTCAGGATTCAGAGCGTGCTTACGGAATGCATCAACTGCATCCATAGGACACATTTCCTTCAGATCCTCGAAATCCCATGTCTCGATCTTCTGGATCTCATGAGATGTACGGAAACCATCGAAGAAGTTAATGAAAGGAACCTTACCCTCAAGTGCTGCAAGATGAGCAACAGGACTTAAGTCCATAACTTCCTGAGGATCGGATTCACAAAGCATTGCGAAACCTGTCTGACGACAAGCATATACGTCACTGTGATCACCGAAAATGTTCAGAGCGTGGGAAGCAACGGTACGTGCGGATACATCAAATACGCAGGGAAGCTGCTCGCCGGCAATCTTGTACATATTGGGGTTCATCAGAAGAAGACCCTGAGAAGCTGTAAAAGTTGTTGTAAGAGCACCTGCTGCAAGGGAACCGTGAACGGTACCTGCTGCACCTGCCTCAGACTCCATCTCATCAACCTTAACCGTGCTGCCGAAGATGTTCTTCAGACCTGCTGCTGACCACTGGTCAACCATATCTGCCATCGGGCTGGACGGTGTAATCGGATATATTCCTGCT
>JAZLHG010000477.1:0-3642 GCA_045616705.1 Lachnospiraceae bacterium
GAAGCAGAACAACGAACGCGCGGCAGAGCGTCTCGGTCAGGTCGGAACAGGAGACCGTTCAGAGCGTATACGCACCTACAACTTCCCGCAGAACAGACTCTCCGACCACAGAATTAACCTGACACTCTATAAGTTAGATAAGATTATGAACGGAGATATTCAGGAGATTATCGACGCTTGTATCGCAGCGGACCAGGCGGCGAAACTGTCCAAGATGCAGAATGAATATTAGAGGTTTGGCTATGAAGAAATTATTGGTTCTGATGATGTGCGTAAGTCTTGCGTTTGGAATGACAGCATGTGGGAAGGATACAGATCATTCTTCCGATCACGGAACGAAAACACATAATATAGATATATCAACAGAAGCTACAGCACAGAATCCTGCACCTGCAGCAGAAACTGCAGGTGCGGAAGTAGCTGCTGCGGCTGAAGAAGCACCGGCCCTTACAGACTGGAAGATTGCTTACGTGAATAAGTTAGGGGAATATCGCAACTTTAATCCGGAGATTGATGATTTCTCGGAGACACCGGATTGTTATTATCTATATGATATTGACAAGGATGGAATTCCTGAACTGATTATCAAGTTCGGTTCCTGTGAAGCGGATTATCACGGAACTGTATTCACTTATGCAGAAGGCCTGGGCGTTAAGGAAGTGGACACATTTGGCATGGGTCATACCAGCCTCTATTCCTATCCGGACGGTAACGGTATTTTAATATCCCAGGGACATATGGGATATGCTTATATGGAGGTACTCAGCCTGGAAAATGGTCAGGTGAGCATGAATTCCATCTTCGAAGAGACCCTTGAGGTCAATGAAACAGCGGATGATTATACGGAGCCGGATGAGGTGGTACCCGGTGCGAAGTATTTAGCATACAGTTCTCCCAGTCAGAATTTGTTTGTGCTTCAGTATGAGGCTGTTCTTGATGCGATGGAATCGGACAAAGCTCCTGTTCCGGAACTGGGTGATTATGGCCTCGCCCAGAGGGTTGATGATTTTATGAATGGTAATGGCACAATCGGATTCTATGTTGGAGAAGCTTACTATGAGAATCCCGGTATGATGAATTATCAGGAGTTGCTTTTGAAAGCAGAAGGATATGAGCATCAGTTGCATTTACAGCAGCGTGTGTATGTGGATATGAACAGAGATGGATATAAGGAGTGCGTGATTTCATTAGTTGGTGATGATGCTTATGCCTCCCCTACCTGGGTTGTATTTAATTTACAGAATGATCAGTTATATGGTTATATTCTACGGTACATGAGTTCCTGTGAACTCCTTGAGAATGGAGTAATACGGAGCACAATGGATCCGAATTGGTCCAGAATGTTAATTTTTGACGAAGGTGAATGCATGTGTGTATACGTTAGCAACGGTACAAATTATGCAGTGGTGATGTAATATGCCCGGAATTGGAACGATTATTAATGTTGTTGCCGTAGTGGCAGCAGGCTTCCTTGGTATGCTGTTTGGTAAGTTGATTAAGGAAGATATGAAGAATTCAATTGTAACGGTAATCGGTATCTCGGTATTGTTCTTAGGAATTGGTGGAACAATGGAGAAGATGCTTCGCATTGCAGAGGACGGATTGTCATCTGACGGATCTCTGATGATGATTATTTGCGTGGTTTTGGGTACACTGATCGGAGAAATTATTGGAATCGAAAAAGGATTTGAGAGATTTGGCGAGTGGCTTAAGGAGAAATCCGGTAACAGTTCAGACTCTAAATTCTTGGATGCTTTTCTGACTACCAGTTTCACCGTATGTATCGGAGCAATGGCAATTGTAGGCTCTATTCAGGATGGCCTGCTCCATGATCCTTCCATGCTGATTGCCAAGTCAGTGCTTGACTTCGTAATTGTATTGATTACTACAGGTGCTATGGGTAAGGGCTGTATGTTCTCGGCGATTCCCATTGGTATTCTGCAGGGCGGTGTTACACTCTGTTCGGGCCTGTTAGAGCCGCTTCTTACAGAGAGGGCCCTTACTTATTTGTCATTAACCGGATCGGTGCTTATTTTCTGTGTAGGCGTGAATCTGTTATGGCCGAAGAAGGTTAAGGTAGCCAATATGTTACCAACGATAGTCCTGGCCGTGATTTGGGCATTATATATTCCCATGTAATTACTTGACACGGCGGTTGGTCTATGGTATAAATATTAAGTCGCTTATGCGCATAGGGGAATCATACAGTGGCAGTATTGCGGTCTCCAAAACCGTTCACGGGGGTTCGAATCCCTCTTCCCCTGGATGAAGCAGTCGATTGATGATATCGGCTGCTTTTTTATCATCATAGTAATTTACATCATCACTATGATTTTGCAGTTATTGTAATAGTTGTTCTGCTCTGACGGATGCGTATCTAGCAGATGTCAATTTA
This sequence comes from Lachnospiraceae bacterium, assembly GCA_045616705.1. Taxonomy (GTDB): domain Bacteria; phylum Bacillota; class Clostridia; order Lachnospirales; family Lachnospiraceae; genus UBA2868. The sequence continues at coordinate 2,396 of JAZLHG010000477.1, forward strand.
TACACGAAGAGGCAGAAGGTTGTTTATCACAGAATATAGGAGGTATGGTATGACATACGAATATAAGACGAAGGGAACCTGTTCCCAGATGATTCAGTTTGACCTTACAGATGGTATTATCAGCAATGTTTCTTTTGCAGGTGGTTGCAATGGTAACTTAAAGGGAATCGGCGCGCTTGTGGAAGGTATGACAGCTGAAGAGGTTGTGAAGAGAGTAGAAGGTATTAAGTGTGGATTTAAATCTACTTCCTGTCCCGATCAGCTGGCACAGGCTATTAAGCAGGTTATGAATGCATAATGATTTATACACTTACGCTGAACCCATCCATTGACTATTACCTGTCGGTAGCCCGATTTGCAGAAGGAACGACTATGCGCAGTGGTACAGAGCGTATGGAAGTAGGAGGTAAGGGCATCAATGTATCTCTGATGCTTCGGAATCTATTGGTAGAATCGGAAGCCATTCTGTGTACGGCGGGATTTACAGGGGCGGAAATTGAACGTCTCTTGGTTTCGAAGGGACTGTCATTAAGAGTAGTTCATCTGGCACATGGGAATTCCAGAATCAATGTGAAGGTGAAGAGTAACCTGGAGAGTGAGATTAACGGAGCAGGACCGGAACTAACAGAGGATGCAGTACAGGAGCTGAAAGGTACTCTTGCTGAACTGACTGCTGAGGATACGCTGGTGATTTCCGGAAGTGTTTCATCTATAGATGAGATTACCTGGGAAGAACTGCTTCAGGAACTTCAGGATCACAAGGTGTCTTTTGTTTGCGATATGACCGGCAGCAGGCTGAAGGCAGCACTTCGGTTTCACCCGATGCTGGTGAAACCCAATCTGGATGAACTAAAGGATTTCTTCGGTGTTGAAATTAAGAATCAGTCTCAGGTAGAGACCTATGCCCTGAAACTTCATGAGATGGGTGCAGAATATGTGCTGGTATCTCTTGGTGAAGCGGGTGCGGTTATGGTATCATCAAACGGTAAGGTGTATTCTTCTAAGGCTCCGGAAGGAACGCTTAGGAGTTCGGTAGGGGCAGGTGATTCCATGGTGGCAGGCTTCCTTGCGGCAAGACATTCGGTTAAGAAATCAAGCATAGCAGACAGGGAGCAGGAGCTACTTCATTACTGCGTAGCCTGTGGATCGGCAACCGCTTTTTCGGATGGGTTTGCACAACTTCATCAGGTAGAAGAACTAATGGAACGAATGCGTTAGAATTCGTATAGAAAGGTATTATTGGAATG
>JAZLHG010000478.1:0-5764 GCA_045616705.1 Lachnospiraceae bacterium
CATAACAGAACCAACCGTTAAGCAATTGAAATAATCATCAATAAAGATCAGTACGCCCAGTACAAACGTAGCAAGGCCTGCACCAACCTTGGTCTTAATATGGTTCTCAGCCCACTCACCAAATGCTCTGGAAGCACCGGATTTATTCACCAGTGCAACAATCGTTCCAAGAATTACTAAGAATACCAGAATACCGGCAAGATCTGATACAGAAGTGGAAATACCTTCCACAACTACCAGATTAACTGTATCCAAAAACTTACAGCTTCCTGCCATCAATGCGCCAAGCACAATACCGATAAACAGGGAAGAATAAACTTCCTTGGTAATCAATGCCAGGATAATGGCAACGAGAGGCGGAACAAGCGCCCAGAATGTACCTACGAAGGTTACACCTGCGGCATTTGCTGCCAGGATTACGCCAACCATCACAACGAAAATGACAGCGACAAGCAATGCTGATTTTTTCTTCATTTTAGTCTCCTATCTGTAGGATTTCTCCCAACTTAATTGATTCCCTTTCCTAGGGCAAGTGTATGCTTCACACTTTATTTCAGTATATCCTTTCGCCATACCTCTTCGCAACTGCATTTTACGGTGTTTCACATCGGCATTGCATACACTCCATCTTCCTTATCGCCAATCGAGTAAGCCTACTCCTATTCAACATTCACTTAGTTTGTCATTCGTATTCCGCTTTGCTTCATACTCATGATTACACAAAAACCGCCCAGGACTAAGTCCTGAGCGGCAGTAAAACTTAAATCATATTCCATCAATTTTAGAAGATTCGTCTGATATCAAGAATCGGACGGTAATCACATCTGGATACCTTAATACCGGTTGCTGCTGTAGATGCATGTACCAGCATACCATTACCAATGTAGAGACCTACGTGACCGGAGTAACATACGATATCACCGGGCTGAGCGTTGGCAAGACCGCCTACACTGTAACCGCAGGATCTCTGTGCACCGGAGGAGTGCGGCAAGGATACACCAAAGTTTCTGTATACACTCATGGTGAAACCGGAGCAGTCGGTACCGTTTGTCAAACTGGTTCCACCGAATACATACGGGTTACCAACGAACTGAAGAGCAAAGTTTGCAACATCCGAACCATATCCGCCACCGGATACAGAGTAGCTTGCGCCGGCTCCGTTAGGTGTAGCAGCAGGTGTCTTACCATTCTTGCTAGCCTTCTTAGCAGCCTCGTTCGCTTTCTTTCTCTCTTCTTCCTCTTTCTTCAGACGAGCTTCCTCTTCTGCCTTGGATTCAGCCTGAACGAATTCGGTACGAAGTTTAACATATTCCTTATTAATCCATCCATCACCTTCTTCGATGGATACCTTACACCATTCATCTGTCTCTTCCAAAACGGTCAGAGTATCTTCATTACCAACAAGACCTAAAACGGAAGAATTAATATCCGCATCCTGACGTACCTTCAGAGTGGTGGTATTAACAACCGCTACACGCTTACCGACCTTCTTAGCCAGTTCAATCGCTTCCGCACCGGTTACAACGTACTGACCCTTAACGTAACCTTCACAGGTACCGGACTTAATCTTGTACCAGTCGCCTTCCTTACCAAGACATACACCGGCTGATTCATCATATAACTTACCAACAATGGCGCTTTCTTCGCTGGGGGTCTCACGAACATTAACCCAGCCGCTACACTGTGCAATAACCGTGTTGGATAAATCCTGTTCACCATCCATGGCGCCGGGATCACCGATAATATTAATCTCCATGATTGGAGCGCCTTCCCCGGGAGCATCTGCAGCAGGTTCACTGCCTTCAATGGTTGCAACCATAACCGCTGCCGCATCACTGGCAGAACCGGCAACACCATTATTCATGGCAATGGCTCTGGATGCAGGAGTCTCTACCTTAACGGGGGACTCACCAGGAGCAGCTGCGCCATCCTCAGTGGATGCAACATAGATGTTATTGTCGGGAGCCTTAATTGTTCTGCCCGGTCTAACCATCTGACTCTTGGCAAGATCTGCCTTAATATCATAAATCGATACGCCATCTCCTACGGCCAATGCACCGCCTGCTGCCGGAAGATAATTATTCGCCCATACTGTGGACATGTTCATCTCCGCTGTAAGCAAGGCGCACAGCATCAGAAACGCCGTAACCCTTGTTATCTTTTTCTTCATTTATTCTCTCCTGTTATATTGACCTGCCAGGCCCAATACAACAATTGTTACGAATTTGTTACATGACAAATATACATGAATCAGTCCTACTTGTCAACTTAACTGAGCAGGTACTCCTGTACGGAAGTTACCGCATTGGCGCCGTCCGCAACTGCTGTCGATACCTGTCGTAACCGTTTGGTTCGTACATCCCCTGCTGCCAGAACGCCCGGAATGCTGGTCTTACAGTCTTCCCCTGCAACAATATATCCGGATTCATCCAGTTTCAGACCACTACCCATGTAGAAATCACTGTTAGGCTTGGTTCCTACCGCAATAAATACACCGTTTACCGGCAGCTCCTGAACCTCGCCTGTCTTCACATTTCGAACCGTAAGGGAAGTCACCACATCACTGCCCTTAATTTCATCTACAACGCTATCCCAGATTACTTCCGCATTGGCCTGATTCAGCAGATGAGTCTGCAGCACCTTAGCCGCTCTCAACTGATTTCGTCTGTGAATCAGATATACCTTTTCACATCCCCTTGTCAGGAAAATAGCATCTTCCACTGCCACATCACCGCCACCAATCACTGCTACGGTTTTCTTTTTAAAGAACGCACCATCACAGGTTGCGCAGTAGGATACACCCATACCGGAAAGTTCTTCTTCGCCCGGAACATGCAATAAGCGAGGGGAACTTCCGCTGGTAATAATCACTGTACGGCCCAGATATTCACCGACATCCGTAACCACCTTCTTCACCTGCTCTGACAGTTCTACTGACATAACATAGGCTTCCACGCGTTGAACACCAATTTTGTCCACGTGCTCAGACATCTTCATTCCCAGGTCGAAGCCGTTAATCCCCGGCAGACCCGGATAATTATCCACTTCATAAGTATTGAGAATCTGACCACCACCCATGGGGTTCTGCTCTATTACCAAAGTGTTCAGTTCCGCTCTTCCGGCATAAATTGCCGCAGCCATTCCGGCGGGACCGGAACCGATAATTACCACATCATAGATTGTATCCATTTATTACTCCTTATCCGATAAACTGGAATCCACAATACGCCGCATACAATGCTAACAGAAGAATACCCTGATAGCGTTTTAATTTGCCGGTAAGCAGTGCCGGCACTGTTAAGAATAACATGACAAACAGCATTACCGGGATATCCACAAGAAGAGAAGCATTCATTCCCGCAATCAGCTTCTGAGACGGAACCTCAAAAGGATTCACGGAAATCGCCACGCCACTTACAAGAACCAGGTTAAACAGGTTCGCTCCGATAATGTTACCAAGAGATAAGGAACCGTGGCCCTTGGCAAGAGATACAACTGCCGTTACCAGTTCCGGAAGAGAAGTTCCCAGTGCTACGAAGGTAAGTGCAATTACTGACTGGGGAACCCCAAGGCCTTCTGCAATAATTGTACCGTTATCTACAAGAAGTCTTGCACCAATGGCAATTAATACCGCACCAACCACTAACAGAAGAATCTCCTTCCACAAAGGGGCTTCTTCCTCACCGGATACTTCATCCGCCGAAGCGGTCTGCTTCTTGCTCTCTGTTACCGCCTGTCTAATCAGAATCACCATATATCCTGCAAATACAACAAGGAATACCAGTCCTACGGGACGTGAGAAATATCCGGTTGTATAAGAAATCACCGCATAGAAAATGGCAGAACCGAAGAAGAACAGCAAGGGCATTTTAAGTGTCTTACGGTCTACCGCCGCAGGAGCCAGTGCTACCGTAATTGCAGCAATTAATGCTGTATTACAGATAATAGAGCCAATGGCATTACCGTATGCCATACTGCCGTAACCCTTTGCTGCCGAAGTAGCTGACACCATAACCTCCGGAAGGGTCGTTCCGATGGATACTACCGTAGCACCGATTAACAGCTCCGGTACATGAAATCGCTCCGCAATCCCGGTTGCTCCGTCTACAAACCAATCTCCGCCTTTAATCAAACAAATGAGACCTACAATAAATAATAATACTGCTGATAACATACTCTCCTCCTATCCCGGTACCACCGAAATAAACCTCTGAGATATAGACTCGAAACCGAATCAGATCCACCCTCCGTCAAATCCAATAATCTGCCCGGTAAGATATACAGGGCTATCTATAATCTGCTGCACCATTTGTGCAACTTCCTTAGGACTTGCCATTCGATCCGCAGGAATCTCATCAATCACGCCCTGCTTCTCTTCCTGACTGAAATGGCCGTTCATATCTGTATCAATCATGCCACAGGCAATGGCATTTACCGAAATACCACTGGGGGCAAGTTCCTTGGCCAGCGCTTTGGTAAAAGTATTCAGACCACCCTTTGTTGCCGAGTATGCAACCTCCATGGAAGCACCAACCACACCCCATACAGAAGAAACATTAATGATACGGCCCTCTCCCTTCTTAAGGAACAGCGGAATGGCGTATTTACTACACAACATGGGTGCCTGAAGATTTACATTCAGAATACGCAAAAGCTCTTCAGGACACATGTCCTGAAGAAGCCCATAATATGCAATACCTGCGTTGTTCACCAGTACGTCCAGGGAATCAATCTGTTCAAACAGTTTCTGACACATAGAAGCCTCTGCCAAATTACCCACAAACACACTGCAGCGAACCTGATATTCACTTGTAAGCCAATCAGCATATGCTCTCAGTTCCTCCTCTGAATTCACACAGGTAAGAACCAGATTGTAACCCTTTATGGCCAACTGTTCTGCTATTGCCTTCCCGATTCCACGGGAAGCGCCTGTAATAAGTGCTGTTCTGTTCACAATAACCTCTGTTTAACCCTAGTATTTGTTGTTCCAGTCTCGTTAATCGAAATATCACCACAAATTATAGTATACACAGCATTCTTTGTAAAGAAATCGCACTACCCTTAAGACGATTATTTTAGCGTTATTTTTTTCGTCTTCCAATCATAATCACGAGTCCTGTCATCACTAACATCAGTGGAATCATTACTGCCAATACTGCAAATCCCATGAAGAATACGGATCTGGGAACCGTGAAGCTCTCCGCCATGTAGCTCTTCACCGGAATGGCTATGGTTCCCACCTCTGCATTACCTTTCATCTTGGCAACCATATTGGTCATTAATTCGTAGTTACTTCCGGATACCAGCGCATTAGCCTGCTCCGCAAGAATATTCTCTGTGGTTGTCCATAAGACTTCCATCTCATGATCATCATCCACATACTGTTTCATCAGAACACCAACTGCGAAAGGACCTTCTACATCACCCTCTTCCTTCTCCCAAGTCTGCATGGAAGTATCCGTTTTGGAATATGCTTCCTTTGAAGTAGTCAGCACCTGATATACAGTAACATCTTCTACTTCTTCATCAATCTGAAGGCCTTGGGCATAAGGCATAATCACATGACGTCTCTGATCATAAATATCCGATGATACCTCAGTAGAATTCACCTCAGGAAGCAATACATAAGGATTCTGATAATAATGGCTGGCAGAAGGATCCACAACCACACCATCCACAAGGCTTACACCATATTTCTCAAATACACTTATCAAATTCGGTGTTCCTTCTTCTACCCAAGAAGTTACCATCAGAAGCTTACCGC
>JAZLHG010000479.1:0-1934 GCA_045616705.1 Lachnospiraceae bacterium
AGGATACTCCACGATTTTCTTATCTTCGTACTCAACGAACACGCTCTCAGAGAACAGATTGATTTCCTTAATAATGCCCAGATCGCCGTTGAATACGCCTACACCCTTGTCAAGAACAATACCGTATTTACCGGAAATCTCCCACTCCAGTTGGTAATTATTTTTGGTCTGAATCACCTTATCCCCCTCTCGGAAAATCGTATCTCCGTGCTCGCGCTCTCGCTTGTTGTCAGCCGGAGGATTGAGATACTTCTGAAGAATGGGATTTAAGGATTCTACGCCAAATGATCCCTTGCGCATGGGCGTCAGCACCTGAATATCATAAGGTGTGGCATCCACATATTTCGGCAGTTTCTCTTGAATTAACTGCATAATACTCTTCATGGCATGGTTGGCATCCTCCCTGTGCAGGAAGAAGAAATCCTTGCTCTGATTGGTTAGCGGAATCATTTCGCCGGCCTGAATTCGATGAGCATTCATTACAATATCGCTTTCCGTAGCCTGCCTGAAAATATGATTCAGTCTGCTTACATGGAAGCAGTTTGATTCAATTAAGTCTCTCAGCACCGTACCCGGTCCCACACTGGGTAGCTGGTTAATATCGCCAACCATAATCAGCCTGGTGCCACAGATTACCGCCTTTAGAAGCGCATACAAAAGAGGCATATCCACCATGGACATTTCATCCACAATAATCACATCCGCTTCCAGCGGGTTATCTTCATTCTTATCGTAAGAAAAGGACCGTAGTCCATCGGATGTGGTAGGAACAAGGTGCAGAAGTCTCTGAATGGTTGCTGCATCATATCCCGTCATTTCAGTCATTCTCTTAGCCGCGCGCCCCGTAGGTGCTGCCAGATAGAAATCCAGCCCCTCCGTGGCAAAATAACGAACCAGCAAATTAATGGTGGTGGTTTTACCGGTACCGGGGCCACCGGTAAGAATAAATACACCATGGGCCACCGCATTCACCACAGCTTCAATCTGGCATTCATCAGGTTCTATTTGCATGCTTGCAGCATAGCGGGCTATTTTACGACGTACCTCGTTCTCATCTTCATGAAAATCCACATCCAGATCACGAAGCATTCTGGCGCAGCTGATTTCCATCAGATAATACTGTTTGGCATAGATTCTCTTCTCGCCGTTTACTTCTCGAATAATCAGTTTACCGTCCATACACAGATTCTCAATCTGCAGGCGAATGGCCTCCTGATATACCCCCAGAAGTTCCCAGGCCTTGTTCAGAAGTTCCGTCTCCGGAAGATAACAATGTCCGTCTCCTACAGCGTTTAACAGTACATACATCAAACCGCTTCGGATACGGTAGTCGGAGTCTGTTTTGATGCCGATACGGGATGCGATTTCATCCGCAATACGAAATCCCACACCGTTAATGTCCTCTGCCAGTTCATAGGGATTCTGACGAATCACGTCATAGGCAGAACTACCGTATTTCTCATATATTTTGATGGACAGAGCATTGGAGATTCCATACTGCTGCAAAAACACCATGATTTTGCGCATCTCCTGCTTGTCCACAAACTGAATAGCGATTTCTCTTGCAATGCGGCTGCTGATTCCCTTTACTTCCGTTAGCCTCTCCGGGTCTTCCTCAATAATGCGAAAAGTATCCTCGCCAAAGGCCTTCACAATTCTCCCTGCAAGAGCAGCACCCACGCCTTTGATGGCACCGCTTGATAAGTATCTTAGAATCGCCTCTTCATCTTCGGGAGGCGTAATTTCATAGGAGGACACGCTAAACTGCCTTCCATAAATGGGATGTTCCTTATATTCACCGGTCAGAATGACATTTTCGCCCTCATCTGCATAACGAAATAAGCCGACGCAGGTAATTTCACCTGCGTCAGCAACTAAATTCAAAACCGTGTATCCATTGTCATCATTACGGTAAATAATGTGCTCGATAAAGC
>JAZLHG010000480.1:0-2191 GCA_045616705.1 Lachnospiraceae bacterium
ATCACCGAAACATCTTTGTACCCAAATGCCTTGATACACTTTTTATAGAAGCTTCTATCACTGAGAATACTGCCAAGAGAAATATATATAACCGGAGATTTTATTTTCCCAAAGGGGATCTTGCCTTCACTCACTATGGGTTCCTGCTTGGGTATCACATACAGGTAGGACGCATCAAACTCCTCATTTCTGTTCTGAAACTGCTTAGGAATATACACAATATTCAGATTCGGCTTGCTCTTTGTAACGCCGTCCTTAAGACAGGTATAAGTAAGGCCCTTCTTCTCTGCGACCTTTTGAGGCAGTACCTGCAGATCAATCAGCTTGGCGGATGCTTTGAACACAAACGGTGCATCTGTCCAGGTATTCTCATTCCATGCCGGCTGAGAAAACTGTCGCACACAGGGAATCCCCAACTTCTTAGCCAAATCGATGCCGGGATAAAAAAACATTTCATAAATTAGAAGGTCAAACCGCTCTTCCAGAGACATTACCGTATCATATGCAGCCATAAAGCAATGCTTCTTCTTATACTGTTCGCTTGCATGCTCAGGATAATCTGCATATGGCACAAAAATCGCACCTGTACGCTCTATTCGTTCCCGAAACTCCGGTGCATTCACGTAAGTCACTCCATGGCCGGCGTCCACCAGTTTGGTAGCTAACGGCAACGTTGGATTGGTGTGCCCTGCAAACGGCAAATTAACCATTAAAATGTTCATAATTGTTACCTTCTATATCCTTACTATTGATTGTCGTCTTTTCATTCTCTCTTACGGTAGTACAAATAGGAGTATACGCAAGGAACAGCCACGATGATAACTGTAATTACGATAACCGGTATTATTTTTCAGGGGAGAAATCCACATATAATAATTAGGAAACCGCCGACTACCCAGAGAAAGCCGGCCATTCTATGGGTATGATTCCAGTTCTCCTCACTATTCAGTGTCCAGGGCAGTTTAATTCCCATTGTATAGCTTTGCCTCGTCTTCGGAAGATAATTCCCAACTAGAACAAACAAGACTCCCACAAGCATCGGAGCAATCACCTCAACATGGGTCTTCATGCCAAGTCCCGCTGCCAACGTAGCTCCGGAACAAAACATTGCAACTACCGGAATAATCCAGTGGGAAATCGTTTTCAATTTGCTATTCATATTCTCGTATTTAGGATCAATACGTAACAGAAGCGGAAAAATCACATTGAGCAGAACAAGTATCCCCGGGAAAATAATTGCGCCGGTGAACTTGCTACTCATTCCGTTTACATTGCCCTGTGCGTCCCAATGGGTTGCAATCTGATTCGGAAGTCTGGAATACAGGATAATTCCTGCAATTACCGGAATCAGACATACTATCGTAGTAAGGATCAGTTCTATTCTCTCTTCTCTTGTCATCTTAGTCATGATTCTCTTCTCCCTTCAATTCATTCATCCATAAAAGGATTTCTTCCAAAACAGAAGCGTTTAAGGTATAGTAAATAAAATTCTTCTGCCTACTCTCCTTCACCAGTCCAGCCTTCTTCAGGGTGGACAAATGGTGGGATATGGTTGCTCCCGTCATATCGAACTTCTCAGCAATCTCCCCCGCCGGCATACTGCCTTCCTTCAGCAGGTTTAGTATCCCTCGCCTGGTTGGATCCGCCAGCGCTTTCATTGTCTCATTAAAGCTCATTGAGCAGCCTCCTTTTCTTATATACGAAATCCCCGTCAAGTATTTAGACATTTATCTATTTAGATAATCATCTAAACAGAATCTACACCAATTCCTAAAAGGTGTCAATAACTATTTAGATATTTTTCTAAATAGCTATTATAATCTGTCATTTACGCAGTAAAAAAGAAAAAGCACCGAAGGTGCCTGTTCCACCTTCGATGCCTATACAATCACATAATCAACGCCGGCTGCCCTTGCAGCAGCACCATCTTTGACATCACGATCGCCAATCATCAGAATCTCCGACTCCCGGAGATGATAATCTTCCAGAATCAGCTTTAACCCCTGAGGTGAGGGCTTCAATTCCGTCAGTCTCGTATCTTCCTCTACAGAATAGAACCGATCCGCCTCCGTATGCAGTGCTTTCAGTTTATCAGCGATTGGATAGTCTGACAGAATCACCACCGGGATATTCCGGCTTCGTAAGTCCCGAATCAATTGCAGCATCTTCTCATCTGCACATTTCGGAAGGG
>JAZLHG010000481.1:0-5265 GCA_045616705.1 Lachnospiraceae bacterium
CATTTCGGAAGTGTAATTTGGTCCCCGGCATAGCTCTTACCACTAAGTAATTCTGTTGCCTGCCGATCAGGAAGGTGTACAGTCTGTGTCTCAGAGGAGAAATTTAGAAGCACTACCACTCTCTTGCCCAGTCCATTGACACCCTGCTTCACAACAACAGGATAATCACAGTTGATCGCTATTTTATCCGGCTCTTTATAGGAAACAGACCGCATGAACTGTTCTAAAAGTGGCCGAAGGACAGACTCCTCCATCATAGTCGCAAGATACATTGCCTGGCCTTTGCCAAAATGATTCATCGTTACGGCTGCATACTCCTGCCACTCAGGGTGATTATAATAGGCCAGCACTTCCGCATCTTCCTTCCGCACAAGCTCCATCCACTGAGACGCTTCTCCCTGATATCCTTCGTAGCATACACTGACACCTTTGGGATAAGTAAATTCATCGTAAGAAATCCCAAAAACCTGCCTTAACAGATGGGGCTGCTCATCAGCATAAATTTTCAAATATTCATCTGCAAATCCGGTCTTAAAGGTGGCAATTACGTTTCCTCCTTGGTTAACATAATTCTCAATTGCGTGCAAGAATTTTTCTCTCACACTATATAATGCCGGAAGAATGACAACATCATAATGCCGAAGAACTTCCTCTTTTGCAGGGATGATGTCGTACTCATAATTCATTCGGTAGAGACAATCCGTAATCCACCGAAGCACATGATTATAGCCATGTCCGTCCCAGGTCTCCATTTCAAATTGCTGAAGTCCTGTCAGGGAACCGTTATCTATTACAATGGCAATCTTATTGGTTTTCTTAAGGTTCACCAAATGGTCACCAATTCTCTTCCATTCCTGTCCCACAACAGCACATTCCCCATAGATACGATTTGGCTTCAAATCGTGGGATAGTACTCCCTTCCAATAACTCTCGAAAGAGTTATGAATAGAATGCCAGTGCCAGTATTCCACCATATTGGCTCCGTTTGCCACATGAGAATACGCACACAGACGAAGCTGTCCCGGGTAGGGTAGCCAACCCAAATTACCCTGGGCCTCTGTCTCCAGAATCAAATAGTTGTTATTTTTCAGTCCTCTGCTAATATTTCCTAGAACAGAAATCTCTGCACCGGTCAAATCCTGCGCATTGGGATGATAGATATCACATCCGGCAATTGTTACGTGCTCCGCCGCCTCGAACTGATTTACCTCAGGCTGCAGACCTATTCCACCATTTCGTACATCCCAATCAAAATCAAAATTATGGGTAATAAACTGGTCCGGCCGTATATATTCCCGTACAATTCCTTCCTGCCAAGCCAGGAACTTCGTAACCAAATCTCTCTGAAAACGAGCATACTCAGCAGCCAGCGAGCCATTAATGGTTCCCCGAATATCCGGAAAATGTGCCCAATCATCCACACGATTGCTCCAGAAATCCAATCCAAATTCCCGGTTAAATTCATCAAGACTTGGAAATTTCTCCTTAAGATCCTCAACAAACATCTTCTGTGCCCGTTCTGAACAGGTATCATAGGATTTCGTCTCATTATCCAGCTGAAATCCAATCACATGTGGTTCATCCTTCACCTCTTCCATCAGTCTGCGAATCATTCGCTCCGCATACTTCAAATATACCGGATGGGTAATATCCATGTTCTGACGGTGTCCGTAATATCCTACTCCGCTATGGGTAACCGCCAAAATATCCTCTGCTTTGTCATTTAACCAACCGGGAATCGCATAGGTTGGTGTTCCGATAATGACCTGAATCCCATGCGCTCTTGCAGCATCAAGCACACGATGAAGGGAGGTAAAGTCAAATTCTCCCTCCTTCTTCTCCCAGGTGCTCCAGGTAGATTCCGCAATACGAATCACGTTCATACCTGCCTGTTCCATCATCTCCATGTCCTTTTCTACACGGTCATATGGCATATATTCGTTGTAATATGCTGCTCCATATAATAACTGTTCCATAGTCTACTCCATTGCAAATTCTATATCATCAATGGTTCCCCAGCCTTTTGCGGCACAGGTAACGTTCACACCAACGGTAACTACATCGCCATCTTCTACAGTAATTCCCTTTATTTGCGGATTCTTCCACTGCACCCAACCGGTTAGCTGCATACTCTCCTGAACGAATTCTGCAGATCCGTCAGGATGTTCCACAACCACGTAGAGGTAGATGTCAGCATCCTTCCCCACATCTCCGCCTTGTGCATACGCACCGGCAAAATAAACCCCGGTCCCAAGTCCGGTAAGGGTTTGTTCTACTTTAAAATCCTGTTTTGCATTGCTCCACCAATGAAAGGCCTTACTGGCCGAATGGGCATCTGCTGCCTTGTTCTGGATGTCCGTTGAATCTTCTGCAGTATTTGAGGTTACCTTCCACATGGATATATCAGGCTCTTCAAAGTCTGCATTTCGTATAAAGTTCAAACTGTCAACCTTAACGACTGCCGTTACAAGCTGTCCGTTTTCCGCCTGTCCGCTAACCATATAGTTCCCGGCTGTCTGTGTATCCACTGCAGCAGTCTCGCCCTCATTCCAGCTGACTGTAATTCCATCTCGGATTCTGCTGTCATTATAATAAGCAGGAATTTGATCCGGTAGCGTAAGCTCTGTTCCTTTTTGCAATGGCACTTCCAGGTCCGGAATAGCCATAATCTGTATCTCAGGTCCCACTGCACCATAACGAACATACTTAAATATCGATAGAGACGGCAATGCTTTTCCCGACGCATCAAACATCGCCTGATTATCCCAGGAGCAACCACCATAGTACTTGCCGGCATCATTTGAATCATATTTACCTGCATAAGATGACGCCCAGCCAGCTCCGGAAGTTTCATAAAGTTCTTTGTTACTGTCATAGCTGTCACTAGCAGCAATCCAGCAGCCTTCCCAATAGAATAATCCCAATGCACCGCCTTCCTTTGCCGCAGCCATAATATCACGAATCATATTGGCTTGTCCCTGAACGGAAGCCGGATATCCTTCAATAGGCTCTTCACCGGAAATACTGTTTGCAGAACCGTCGGCATCCACATCGGTATACACATAGGAAGTCTCCATCACACAGGTAGCCTTACCATAGGTGTCAGTGATATTCTGCAAAAGGGAAGTTAAGTTATCCAGAGTGCCGTGCCAGTAACGATAGAATGACACACCGAAAACATCATAATCCACTCCGGCATCAATCAGATTACCTGCTATTTTCATAATATTATCAGGACTGTCGATTTCGGTATAATGCACTACAATCTGAACAGGTTCCCCTGCTTCCTTCTCATAGTCTCTTACCGCCCTTGCTGCCGATACCAACAGCTCCGTAATCTGATCAAATTCCGTAACTCCGGACAGTCCGTGATTGATTTCGTTACCCAGCTGAACCATGCCGATTTCAGCGCCACTCTTATGAATCTTAAGAAGACTGTCATATGTGAAATCATAAATTGCGGATACCTTATCCTGAAACGTCAAATGAGCCCAGGCCTTAGGTGCCATCTGTTTGGAAGGGTCCGCCCAGAAATCCGAATAATGGAAATCAATGCAGCTCTTCATCCCGTAATCAGCCGCGCGCTTACCAAGCACTGCAGCGGTCTCCACATCATTATTGCCGCCACCGTATCCGTTTCCGTCCTTATCAAACGGATCGTTCCACACGCGAATTCTCGCATAATTCACGCCCGACTCTGCCAATATTCTGAACACGTCTTCTTCCTGACCGTCTTCGTCGAAGTACTTTACTCCGGCAGCTTCTTCTGCAAGAACGCTGGACACATCCATACCCTTTATAAAATCATCCGGCAGACCTTCAATACTTTCGACGAAGATTTCAGCATTCTCCTGTTTCGTAGGCATCTCAAAGACGATTTTTTCTGCCTTTTCTGTGAATTTCTCCGTCGTATCTTCAACGGTCTCTGCACTAACAGGCGGCTTATTTTCCGCAGATTCTGCGGGAGATTGGCCACATCCTGTAAGGACAGCCGTTATCAGTGACATCACAACAATAATTGCTCCAATTCTTCTAATCATTATTATTCCAATCTATTTAAAATCTCTGATTGCCTCAAGTGCAGGCAACGCGTTTCCATCGTAATCAAATAACGCCTGATTGGCCCATTCATTGCCTCCGGGCCCCTTTTCCTTCATGTAGGAAATCGCAGCTTCGCTTGCCCATTCGCTTCCCGGAACCGGAATCCAGGCAGGCTCCCAGTACATGAAACCTTTGCCTCTGCCTTCTCGAATTCCCTTAATTAATTCCATCATATCTTCCATAAAAGACTTCTGCCCCTCAGGGCTCATAGGGTAAGGGACCTTGGCAGCAAGCTCCGGTTTGGTCGCCATCCCTTTTCGTCGATCATCCGGAAGTTTCTCATAGGTCTGATAATCTTCAAGGGTAAATCCGGTGGACACCTCAGCAACAATCATGTCCTTATGATAGCGCTCTGCCATGTCGTTCATGTTGTTCCTAAGATCCGCAAGACTTCCATGCCAGAATGGATAATAACTGAGCCCCATATAGTCGAAGTCATTTCCGCCGTACCGGAAGTAATGATCAAACCAGTCCCGATACAACTCATTATTGCCGCCGTTATCCAAGTGAATCATAATCGGAATCTGCTGATTACATTCCCTGACGGCCTGAATTCCTGCGTTTATAAATCCCACCAGATTCTCCCAATTGGGTTTCAGGCCCAAGGGCCAAAGTAAACCGTTTGTAATTTCATTGCCAACTGCAACCATGTCCGGCAGTAAATCCACATCTGCAAGCTTCTTCAAGGTATCTGCCGTAAAGGTATACACAGCCTGTGTCATCTCCGGAACATCCATGTGTGCCCAGGCACGGGGAATTCTCTGCTTGCCGGGATCTGTCCAGAAATCCGAATAATGAAAGTCAAGGCACCAGGTCATTCCTAAATTCTTAGCCCTTCTTGCAAGTCGCATAACCGTAGGCAAATCGCAGGTTCCTGCACCAAAGCTGGTTCCTGCATCGTCATAGGGATGATTCCACAGGCGAAGACGAAGTAAATTCATTCCATATTCTTTCAGGATGGTCATTGCATCCCCAACTTGTCCCTTGTTATAGAATTTACCGCCGAGGCGTTCCACTTCGTCCAGTGTAGATAAATCCATTCCTTTAATAAAATCCATATATTTCCCCTAACTGATAATAGCAGGCATAAAACGCCCGCCATTATCATTTCTATTACTGAATAAATTCTAATCAAAATCTTCGAAGTTTGTAAAGCGGGTCAAA
>JAZLHG010000482.1:0-6645 GCA_045616705.1 Lachnospiraceae bacterium
CTTTGTTTCCTGACTTTGCACTGGCAGGTGCTATCGCATCTACCTCTGTTATTTTGGGACATATTTTTCCGTTTTACATGGGATTTAGAGGCGGTAAGGGTCTTGCTACATTAGGCGGCTCTATTCTGGCTGCTGATTACAGGTTGTTTATTGTCCTGCTGTTATTTGCACTGTTTATTGCTTTTGTAACAGACTATATCTGCTTTGTGCCGATTACGGTTTCTGTTATTTTTCCCGTTGTATACGGATTTATGCAGAAGAGTGTTCCCATTGCGGCAATTCTGTTTATCTCGACGATATTTATCCTATATCGTCACATAGAGAATCTTCACAGAATCAAGGAAGGCAAGGAACTGCATTTTAGTTTCCTGTGGAATCGTGCTAAGGAAGCTGAGAGATTCGGCGTTAGCGACGATGATGGTGTAAATTATCCTTTTGAAAAAGATGAGGAGAGAAGAGCATTGTAAGATGCTCTTCCTTTTCGTATAAAGAATACATACAGAGTCGGCTGTAGGGATAGATAGAATCTGCTGATGTATGAAGCCGATGACTGTAGAGGAGAACTTCATGGCTAAGAACAAAAATGAGAATATGAGTGCAACCCAGAGAAAACGTCTGGAGAGAGAAAAGGCCCGTGCTAAGGCCAGAAGAGAACAGAACGCCGGAGTTGTTACGGGTATTATTATTCTGGCAGCGATTGTAATCAGCATTGGCTTCGTTGTGGGCAATCAGATTCGCAAATCCATCAATAAAGTTGAACCCGGTAGTGACTACAGTGCACTTCTTACAGAGGAAGGCTTTATTCAGGATGTGGTTGCAAGTAACTGTGTTGATTTGCCCGGATATAAGATGCTTACAGTGTCCCGCTCGGAACTGGAATACAGTGATGAGGATGTTGATGCCGATATTGCGGCAACAATGGCGAATTACGCGGAAGTTGATACAGAGACCACAGACCCTGTTCAGGATGGAGACCGAGTAAGTATTGAATACATCGGATACGTGAACGGAGAGGCTTTTGAAGGTGGTAACACTATGGGAAGCCCTACGGAACTTGAGATTGGATCCGGTTCTTATATTGATGATTTCGAGGAGCAGTTAATCGGAGATCAGGTGGGAGATCATGTGACGGTTCATGTTACTTTCCCGGAGGGGTATGGAGATGAAATGCTTGACGGTCAGGATGCGGTATTCGAAGTGGATATTGACGGCATCTATGTAACACCGGAATTCACGGATGCGTTCATTGAGGAGAATTTCCCGGAATTTGCAACAACGACTGCAGAGTATCGCCAGTACTTAAAGGACCAGAAGTTCCAGGAGAATCTGAGAAATTGGGTGGAGAATACATTGGTTTCTGATTCTGCGGTGCGGGAATACCCCAAGGCTTATCTTAAGAATTTGAAGAGCACCACCAAGTATGATGAGCAGGCCGGATATGAGCAGATGAATGCTTACTATATGGAATACTATGGTGAGCTTCCTTACACTTCCTTTGAGGAGTATACCGGCATGAGCGAATCGGAATATGATATCAGCCTGAACGATACCTGTAAGGAAATGGAGAAGAAGGATCTGGTGTTCCAGGCAATTCTGGAGAAGGAGAATGTTCGTGTTACGGAAGCGGATTACAGGGCTTATGTAACAGAGACTACCGGTTCCGATGAATCGGTTGACCAGATGATTGAGACATACGGCGTTGGCTATGCTGTGAAAAACATGGTGATGGAGAAGGCCATTCAAATTGTTATGGACAACATTACCATACAATAGGTTTAGGAATCTAGCGGGTTGTGAGAGGCTTATATGGAGAATTTGAATCATTCTACAGATCAATTAACAAAGGAATATATTCCACTTAGAGAATTGGCAGCGCATCTTCATCTGAAAAAGGGTGATCGGGTGTTTGTGACTTCGGATGTGAAGCAGCTTCTGTATGACTGCGTGCAGCATGAGGATGAGACGGATCTGCAGATTCTGATTGACGGAATTATTGATATTATCGGGGAAGAGGGAACTCTGGTATTTCCTACTTTTAACTGGGCTTTTTGTAAGGGTATCCCTTACGATCATTATAAGACGCCCTGCAAAACCGGATCTCTTGGTAAGCTTGCCCTTGCAAGGGAGGATTTCAGACGTACCAAGCATCCGATTTATTCCTTTGCTGTCTGGGGTAAGGGACAGGATGAAATGTGCGCGATGGATAATCAGAGTTCCTTTGGAATCGATTCTCCCTTTACTTATCTATATGAGAACCATTTCAAAAATCTGTTTATTGATAAGGATCTGGAGCACTCCTTTGTGTTTGTTCATTATGTAGAGCAGACCGTTGGACCGGTATCTTACCGTTATCTCAAGGATTTCACCGCTGATTATACCGGCGAAGATGGAGTAACACGCAAGGCTACCTATTCCATGAATGTAAGAGATTTAGATCTTGATGTTGAAAATGTCATTTACGCTTATGAGCCGGAGTTTATAGAGAAGGGCATCATGGAGCGATTCTATATTAATGGCCTGGAATATAAGAATGTAGACTTGTATGATTGCTTTCCGATTATTGCGGAGGATATTCTTCATAATCGAAGCAGAAGATTGTGTTCTTATATCGGCCAGAATGACACCAGGTTTCTGGATACCGGTAAGGAAATGTACAAATTGTGTGAGGATTTGTTCCCTATTTGCAGAAGCCTAACCGGAGATGGTGTTCGTAAGAGTTTTGAACGAATCAGAACGGTCATTCCTGATATGAAACTGTATGAAGTGCCCAGTGGCACAGAGGCTTTTGACTGGACAGTTCCCAAGGAATGGAATATTACGGAGGCTTATCTGGAAGATTCCGACGGTAATCGTATCGTGGATATGCAGGATACCAATCTTCATGTGCTGGGCTATTCCACACCGGTTGACTGCGTGTTAAGTCTTGAAGAACTGGAGCCCCATTTATTTTCCCTGAAGGACCAGCCTGACTTGATTCCTTACGTCACTTCTTATTATAAAGAGAACTGGGGATTCTGCATGAGCCAGAATCAGAGAGATCTTCTTACGGAAGGCAACTACCACGCGGTGATAAAGTCAAGCCTTACTGATGGTAGCCTAACCTATGGCGAACTGATTATCCCCGGTGAGACCAAGGAAGAGATTTTTATCTCCAGTTACCTCTGCCATCCGTCTATGGCGAACAATGAATGTTCGGGACCTGCTGTACTGACTTATCTGGCCAAGTATATTCAGGCTATGCCCCATCGAAGATATACTTACAGATTGGTGCTTGCGCCGGAGACCATCGGTGCTATTACTTATGCCAGCAGGAATCTTGAGGATCTTAAAAATAACGTGATTGCAGCCTTTAATCTGACCTGTGTAGGAGATGACAGAACCTATTCTCTGATACACAGTAAATACGCTGATACCCTTGCTGATCGGGTCATGAGCAAGGTGTTAAAGGATCATTATCCGAAATATATAGATTACTCTTATCTCAGCAGAGGCTCTGATGAGAGACAGTATCAGGCGCCGGGCATTGAACTGCCCATGGTATGCTTCTGCAGATCTAAGTATCATGTGTATCCGGAATACCATACCAGCGGAGATAATTTAGATATCATTTCCCCGGATGGCCTGGCAGGAAGCTATGATGTTATGGTGCAGTGTATTGACGCCCTGGAGAATAATCGTACTTATCGCATTAAGACACTTGGAGAACCTAAGCTTGGTAAATATGGATTGGTTCCTACCGTTAGTTCCAAGGAGACGTTTCGAGAGACACTGATTCTAAAGGATGCCTGTGCATATGCAGATGGTACCAATGATTTGATTGAACTTGCGGAATGGATTCAGAAGCCCATTCGTGAAGTAATTCCGGTGATGGAGAAATTGAAGCAGGCAGGCCTGTTAGAGGAAATATAAGGAGTAAATATGAGCAGAGAAGAGATTTTTGCTACAGTACAGGACATTTTTAGAGATGTATTTGATGATGATGAACTGATAATCGTAGATTCTACCAATTCGGATGACATTGAGGATTGGGATTCCCTAGAGCATATTTCATTGATTGTCTCCATGGAGAAAGCGTTTGATATGAAGTTCGATATTAAGGAAGGCAACACCCTGAAGGATGTTGGAGAGATGGTTGATCTAATCCAGAGGAAAATGGCGTAAATGAACAATTATTCTTATGATGAAATAACCGTAGGACAGGTTGAGAGCTTCTCCGTGGTCATTACGGAGGAGATGCAGAACAGTTTTCGCGAGATTACGGGGGATGTGAATCCTCTTCATGCAGATGAGACTTATGCACAGGAGAAAGGTCACAAGGGATGCGTTGTATTTGGTATGCTGACCACTTCTTTTCTGTCTACTCTTGCGGGCGTGTATATGCCCGGCAGGAGAAGCCTGATTCATTCGGTTGAAATCAAACTTCGCAAACCGGTATACATCGGCGATACCCTTGTGATTGAGGGCGTGGTTGCGGATAAAAGTGATGCGGTATCCGTAATTACCGTGAAGTTTACTATGACCAATCAGGATGGCGTGAAGGTTGCAAAGGGCTCCATGCAGATTGGGGTTGAAGACTGAGGTGTTTCTATGGATATGGATAAGATTCAGACATTGAAATCCTATATGGAAGATTCTGAACGCATTGTATTTTTCGGCGGAGCCGGGGTGTCTACAGAGAGTGGGGTACCGGATTTCCGTAGTAAGGATGGCCTCTATAATCAGAGAGATGTTCGATTTGAACAGTATCGACCGGAATATTTGTTGAGCCATACCTGCCTTATGCGGGAACCTAAGGTGTACTTCGAGTTTCACCGCCAGAAAATGGATACCAGAACCATAGAGCCTAATAACGCACATAAGTATTTGGCTGCCCTTGAGAAGCAGGGTCGACTGGAGGCTGTTGTTACCCAGAATATTGATGGTCTACACCAGAAGTCCGGAAGCCAAAAGGTGTATGAGATCCATGGAAGTGCCCTTCGAAACTATTGTGTAAAATGCGGCAGAAAATACCCGGAGGATTACATTTTTAGTTCATCGGAAGAAATTCCTTATTGCGAATGTGGAGGAATGATTCGGCCGGATATTACACTTTATGAGGAAGGTCTTCCGGATGATGCGGTATACCGTTCCGTAGCTGCAATCTCCAATGCGGATATGCTGATGATCGGAGGAACTTCACTTACGGTATATCCGGCAGCTTCCTATATTGATTATTTTAAGGGCAGGTACCTGGTAGTGATTAATAGGGACACGTTAAGTATTCGCTCCCGCGCCAATGTGCTCATGATTTCGGATTCCATTGGACAGGTATTTACCGAACTTGCACGACTTCAGGCAATTTCCCTTGAAGAATAGACAGAAAATACTTGAACTGTCTTGACAGTTGTGTTATAGTGTCTATTCGTGATACACTAATTTTTCCTTGCTCCGGGTTGGGCCGGGGCCAGAGACCAAAAGGAGGTACTAGCATGAGTAAATATGAATTATGCGTAGTTCTTAATGCTAAGATCGAAGACGAAGAAAGAGTTGCCGTTCTTGAAAAAGTTAAGGGTTATGTGACCCGTTTCGGCGGAACTATCACAGACGTTGACGAGTGGGGCAAGAAGAGACTCGCGTATGAAGTACAGAAGATGAAAGAAGGCTTCTACTACTTCATCCATTTTGATGCTGAGACAGATGCTCCTCGTGAAATCGAGAACCGCATCCGCATCATGGACAATGTAATGAGATATTTAGTTGTTAAGCAGGACGCCTAATTAGAAAGTGAGTATAGAATGAATAAAGTCATTTTAATTGGCAGACTGACAAGAGATCCCGAGGTAAGATATTCTACCGGCGGTGATGGTTCCATGGCGATTGCCAGATATTCTCTTGCAGTTGATCGCAGAGGCAGAAGAAACAACAACGACGAGCAGACAGCGGACTTTATCAATTGCGTAGCTTTTGGAAGAGCCGGTGAGTTTGCTGAGAAATATTTTAAAAAGGGAATGAAGGTTGGTGTTACCGGCCGCATTCAGACAGGCAGTTATACGAACCAGTCCGGACAGAGAGTCTACACAACAGATGTTGTTGTAGAGGATCAGGAGTTCGTAGAGAGCAAGGGCGCATCCGATAATTCCGGATTTGTTGCTGCTCCCAGACAGGATTCAGCTGCTGAAATCGGTGAAGGCTTCATGAATATTCCGGATGGAATAGAGGATGAGCTGCCTTTCAACTAAAATAGGAGGTAAATAACATGGCATATAATAAACCCCAGGGTGATGGCGAGAAATCTGATTCTCCGATGAGAAGAAGAGGCGGAATTCGCAGAAGAAAGAAAGTATGCGTTTTCTGTGGCAAAGACAAAGAAATCGATTACAAGGATGTTAACACATTAAAGAGATACGTATCTGAGAGAGGTAAGATTCTTCCTCGTCGTATCACAGGTAACTGTGCTAAGCATCAGAGAGCATTAACAGTAGCTGTTAAGCGTGCAAGACACGTTGCTATTATGCCTTACGTTCAGGACTAATTCTGATCCTGCGTAGTGCGCTTGTATAATAAGACACCTTTAGATCTTGATTTAAAGGTGTCTTTTTTATTTCCATTTATATGCTTTCACTGATATGATATAGAGAGAACGGAATTAAATTTACAGGAAAAGGA
>JAZLHG010000483.1:0-5980 GCA_045616705.1 Lachnospiraceae bacterium
AATCTGTTCCTTGGCATTTGCATTTAATACGAGTGAACTTTTCATAATTCTGTCTCCTACCCTGTCGGAAAGTAAACCAAAATAGTCATTTATGTAACCAATTCTATACAATAAATCAACTCTATATAGGGAATAATATAACAAAATGCCTATATAAAACAATCAATAAAACTTAAATTACGAAACTTTTTTGGATAAAATAGCAATTTCGGCGTGATAAATAGCAATTATGAAATGGCGCGAGCCTTCATAGGTTTCTATAATTAACTTCAGAATCGATTCAGAGAACATATTTCTTATTTTCTTTATTTATTAGGAGGGAAACACTATGAAGAAGACAATGGCGGTTCTTTGTGCGTCATTATTAACAATTTCAATGTTAGCCGGATGTGGCAGTTCCGCAGCTGCTACAGCACCTGCCGTAGGAGATACAAAAGTGGAAGCTGCTCAGGACACAGGCGCAGCTGATACAGCAGAAGCTACTGCTTCTGCAGGAAAACAGACAGATGGTAAGAATCTTCCTGAACTGACAACAGATGAGATGACAATTCTGCTTTGGGACATCGCAACTGAAGAGCCCGGAAGACCTACCCAGGAAGCAGCGGTTGCTCGTTTCATGAAGGACTATCCCAACATCCATGTTGAGCAGGTTCATCAGCAGAACGATAACTACAAGCAGCAGCTGGTAGTAGCTATGAGTTCCGGTCAGTGCCCTGATATGTACGTATCATGGGGCGGTGGTCCGATGGTTGAATACTATAAGTCCGGATTTGCAGATGACATTACCGAGATGTACAACAAGTATGATCACCCTGATTTCATCGATGCAGCTATTGCACAGGGTTCTTATAAAGATCAGATTTTAGGTATTCCTTTCGGTAGCTTATCAGGATGTGATATTTTCTACAACAAGACACTCTTTGCTGAGAATGGTCTTGAAGTTCCTACAACAATTGATGAACTTGAAGCTGTATGTGAGAAGTTAAAGGCAGCAGGCATTACACCTTTCGCATTAGCAAACGCTCCTAAGTGGACAGGTTCTATGTACTATATGTATTTAGTTGCACGTCATTCCGGAAATGCAGAATTCGATGCAGCTTACACGCAGGAAGGATCTTTCGGTTCTGATGCATTCCTTTTTGCCAGCGATAAGATCCAGGATTGGGTATCAAAGGGTTACTTCCCAGATGGTGTAAATTCACTTTCTCCTGATGATGGTCAGGATAAGCAGCTCTTATATGATGGAAGCTGTGCAATGATGTTACACGGTTCTTGGTTAGCAGGTAGCATGTCTTCCGATAATGCAGAGTGGTATCAGCAGAACATCGGCGTATTCCGTTTCCCTGAGGATGCTGAGGCAAAGGCTAAGGGCGTACCTCAGAATGTTGAAATCGGTACAGCAATCGGTAACTGCTTCAACTTCAACTGCAAGGGTGATCAGGCTAAGCTTGATGCAATGTATGTATTAGCAACTCAGTACTACAACGATGATATCTATAATCAGATGCAGATGGATAGCTTCCAGACTCCTTCTATCAAGGGATTTGAGGAGCAGGTTACAGACCCTAACATGAAGGTCATCACAGATGTATTCTTCAGCGCATCTAACGTTCAGTTGTGGTACGATCAGTACTTACCTGCATCCGTAACTGAAGTTCATAAAGAGAGTATGTCTGCATTATTTGGTCTGGAGAAGAACGGCGCTGAGATCGGAGCTGACCAGGACAAGGCAATGCAAGCCGCAATTGCAGAGGAATAAAGATAACAAATAGCTAATTAATCTAGCAATTGATGGTGCCTGCCGCCAATAGGCGGCAGGCATTTTTTAGATATATAGGAGGAAGTATGGTATCTAAAAAAGAACAAAATGGCAGTTTAATGAAGGTCAGGCAGAAGCGAACCGCTATAGCGGCAACGGTTTTTCTGCTTCCTACTTTTCTGCTGATTGCCGTTTATTTTATATATCCGGTCATTGATACATTCGCCATCAGTGCTTATAAGTGGAACGGTATTTCTTCAAATCGAACATTCATTGGCATGAATAACTGGGTGACTCTGGTGAAGGATAAGAACTTCTGGATGGCATTCTGGCACAATGTGGTGATTATGGTCTTCTCCATCTTACTGCAGATTCCTATCGGAATGCTTCTTGCAACCTTCTTAGATGCAGGCGGCAAGAAAACTAACATCTTCAAGGTAATTTGGTTCCTTCCTTATCTGATGAGTTCCGTAGCGATTGCCTTTTTGTTCACTTATGCACTTGCTACCAACGGTGGTATTTTTGCATCATTGGCAAGTCTCATTCAGGGCAAAAAAGTCACTGTAGATTTACTTGGTAGATCCCCCCATGCACTTTTTGCGGTAATTGGTGTAATGGCTTGGCAGTTTACGCCATTCTATATGGTTTATTTCTGTGCGGGCTACGGCAACATAGACCCGACAATTTATGAGGCAGCAATCATTGATGGTGCAACACGTAGCCAGTACGTCAGAAAGATTGCAATTCCGCTTTTGGGCCCTATATTCAAGACGGCCTGCACGATGTCACTTATCGGTTCATTGAAGTACTTCGACTTAATCTGGAACATGACCCAGGGTGGTCCGGTCAATTCGACAGAGTTGATGGCAACCTATATGTATAAGCTGTCATTCCAGCAGTTTAACATGGGATATGGTTCATGTGTGGCAGCCGGTATGTTCATACTGATTACGCTTATGGCACTCTTGTTCCAGAGAATCTTTGTGGTAAAGGAGGATTACTAATATGCAGCCGAAAGAAATTGATTATGCAAAAGAAAAAAGAAGAAACACCATTAAATGGATTATTGCAGTTTTTTTTGCATGTTGCTGGTTGGTGGTCACATTGACACCATTTATATTCATGGTGCTCAATTCCTTCCGTAAACAGTTTGATATGTTACAGCAAGGTGTCTTTCATTTGCCGGATCCCTGGTATTTTATGAACTACGTGGAAGTTGTAACCCACGGATTTTTTGGATATTTTATGCGAAGTGTGCTGGTTGTGGCAGTGTCTTTGATACTGATGCTGATCTTCTCGTCCTTCGCAGCCTATCCGCTATCGCGAATGACTTTCCGCTCCCGCGGGCTGATCTATTCAGGAATTATCGCCATGATGTCAGTGCCTATGCATGTAACATTAATTCCGCTCTTTAAGCTTACTACGAATATGGGATTATATGATTCCCTTACTTCGCTGATCGGTCCTTATGTTGCATTTGCGCTGCCCATGTCAGTGTTCATCCTGACCGCGTTTATGAAAACGATTCCCAGGGAAATTGAAGAGTCCGCTGAAATTGACGGATGCGGTCGCTTCCGTAACTTCTTCGAGATTATTCTGCCGTTGTCTAAGCGCGGACTGTCTACGCTGGCAATTTATAACGGCGTATCTATGTGGAATGAATTTGCCTTTGCAAATACCCTTCTGCAGACCGCAAGCCATAAGACATTGCCTCTGGCTCTGGGTCAGTTTAAGGGAGAGCATGCCATGAATATCCCTATCATTCTGGCAGTTCTTACACTGTCCGTTCTGCCGATGATTGTTCTGTTTATTATTTTCCAGGACAAGTTGGTTAAGGGTATGATGGCAGGTGCTGTAAAGGGTTAAGTGACCAAAATAGATAAAATCAAATTAGGAAAGAAGGTATTTTATGATATATTACGTTGATGCAAACGCCTGCAATGACGGTGTCGGAACCAAAGAGTCTCCGTACAGAAGAATCAGTCAGGCTGCTGCAGTAGCAATGCCGGGAGATGAAGTATTAGTTGCACCCGGAACCTATAGAGAATATGTTGATCCCGTCAATCCGGGAACAGAAGACAATCGTATCGCATACAAAAGTGTGGAGCCGCTTGGTGCGATTATTACCGGTGCCGAGGTTGTTGGTAACTGGACAGAATACAAAGGTGATGTATGGGTTACAAGGGTAAAAAACGGTATCTTCGGTAATTACAATCCCTACACCACACTGGTATATGGAGACTGGTATTTCGCTGCTCCCAATAAGCATACCGGCTGCGTATGGCTGAATGATGAAGCGTTATACGAGGCGCTGAGCATAGATGAGTGTGTGGAAGCCAACATTTATGAATGCTCATGGGATCCTGAGAAATCACGGAGAAAATGGTTCGCTGAGCAGGATCAGGAGAAGGATGAAACTGTAATCTATGCCAATTTCGGTGGCGCAAATCCCAATTGTGAGAATGTTGAAATCACGGTAAGACGTGAGTGCTTCATGCCTAGCAAAGAGGGAGTCGGATACATCAGTGTCAGTGGCTTCAATATCAATAAGGCTGCAACCACATGGGCTCCTCCCGCTGCTTATCAGGACGGAATGATTAGCCCGCACTGGAGTAAAGGCTGGATTATTGAAGACTGTGAGATCTGGGGCAGCAAATGCGCAGGTATCTGCGTAGGTCGTTATTATGACCCGGAGAACGATCATTTCTATACAACCAAGCATGTAAAGAGCCCTACCCAGATGGAGAGAGATTCTGTCTGCCGTGGCCAGTATTATGGATGGCTGAAGGAGAAGATTGGCGGACACATCATTCGTCGCAACAACATTCACCATTGCGAGCAGGGTGGTATTATCGGACGTATGGGTGGTGTGTTCAGTATTATTGAAGATAACCACATTCATCATATCAATAACATGATGGAACTGGGCGGCGCTGAGATTGCCGGAATTAAAATGCACGCTGCAATCGATGTTATTATGAGAAGAAATCATATCCATCACTGCACAATGGGTATCTGGTGTGACTGGGAAGCCCAGGGTACAAGAATTACACAGAATGTGCTGCACGACAATATGCGTCCGGATTTCGCTGAGCAGTTGCGTGGTGGAATGACCTGCCAGGATATCTTCGTTGAGGTTAGCCATGGCCCTACACTGATTGATAACAACATCCTCTTGTCGGATGTGTCGCTTAGAATCGCAACCCAGGGTGTAGCTATGGTTCATAATCTGTGTGCCGGTTCTCTTACCTTTGTAGGAGATGGAACCACCTGGAGATATACACCTTACCATATGCCTCACAGAACCGAGGTTATGGGCTTCATGACTATCCTTCACGGCGATGACCGTTTCTACAATAATATCTTTATTCAGAAGTGGCCTTCTGAGGATTTGGTACTGGGAACAGATGCGGATCCTGACAGAATGCAGATCGAGAACAGAAAGGTAGGAACCTACTGCTTCGATGAGTATCCTACTTATGATGAGTGGATTAAGATGTTTGATCTGGATGAGAAGTATCCGGATATGATGAAGCATGAGTCCGCACACTTCGAGCATCTTCCTGTATGGATTGAAGGAAATGCATATTTCGAAGGTGCTAAGGGCTGGTGTAAGGAGCAGAATGCCTTCGCGGATCAGTCCGGTAAGGTTTATGTTGAGGTAGTTGAAAAGGACGGATGCTATTTCCTTGATACCAATATTTATGAAGTTCTTGGTGATTTCAAGGTGGATATGATTTCAACTGAGTCGTTAGGTAAGGTATTTGAGCCTCAGCAGAAGGTTGAGAAGCGTGATGGAGCACCCATTACCTTTGACTACGACCTGTTAGGTAATCATCGTGGAACAGATGTGATTCCCGGACCATTTGCAACAGAGGAACTTGCCAAAGAAAAACTGTGCCAGCATTGATGTTGATGGCCCTGGGGGACGGGGTTTGCGGTTCATGACCCCCGTCCCCCTAGCTTATTTATTCAGGCAACTGTTCTTGAGAACGTTAAAGGTCTCTTCACTTACGTCGTGCTCAATTCTGCAGGCATCGATTCTTGCCACTTCTTCGCTGACACCCAGGTTAATTAACCACTTGGTTAGCAGGTTATGACGCTCCAGAATCTTCTCTGCCAGTGTAAGTCCCTCGTCCGTTAGAGTAATATAGCCCACTTCATCCATGGTGATATAACCCTTCTCCTGCAGGCCCTTCATGGCAATGCTGACGCTGGCCT
>JAZLHG010000484.1:0-7712 GCA_045616705.1 Lachnospiraceae bacterium
AAGCATAGCCTGACCTGCCTGCTGAAGGATATTGTTCTTTGTGTACTCAACCATCTGTGATGCCATATCTGTATCACGGATCTGGCTCTCAGCTGCTGTTGTGTTCTCAACAACGTTGTCAAGGTTGGCAATTGTGTGCTCTAAACGGTTCTGAACTGCACCGAGTGAAGATCTCATGCTAGAAACCTTAGCGATAGCCTTGGTAATAGCTGCGATAGCATCCTGAGCGCCCTTAAGGGTCTTCATATCAACTGTCTTGATACCAAGTCTGGAAGTTCCAACGCTCTCAATCTTGATAGCGATTCTCTGCTCAGCCTTGTTAGCTGCACCAACCTGGATAAACTTGCCTGACTTGAAGCTGCCATCTAACAGATTCAGTGTATTGAACTGTGTGGACTGCTTAACTCTGTCAATTTCAGAAAGAAGAGCCTTAACTTCGAAGTTGATAGCCTTACGATCTGCGGAAGTGTTAGTTCCGTTAGCTGCCTTAACTGCTAACTCGTTCATTCTCTGTAACATGGAGTGAACTTCTGTAAGAGCACCTTCAGCTGTCTGTACGCAGGAAACACCGTCCTGTGCGTTTGAGGAAGCCTGTGTAAGACCACGGATCTGGCTTCTCATCTTCTCACTGATTGTTAAACCAGCTGCATCATCAGCTGCACGGTTAATCTTGTAACCACTTGATAACTTCTCTGTTGCCTTTGCCTGGGATGTTGTTGTAATGCCTAACTGTCTGTTGGCATTCATTGCTGTCATATTGTGCTGTACTACCATAATTTTTCCTCCTTGAAAATAGATGTGTGTAGCTTCCTTGCTACTATCTTAATTGGTAATGATTCGGCTTCGATCTCTCCGGCCGTACGCTCCTTTAAGTTCTCTGCCAATGGTAAGCAACTTTCCTTGCTTACATATAATATATCGGAATTAATTTTGGAAAATCAACCCCAATTTATTATTTTTTTGAAAAAAATTGAAAAGTCCTCGAAAAACCTGTAAATTCGGCTATTTACTGGTCTTGTCGAAGTATCCGGAGCTATCTCCGCCGGGATTACTCATAGACTTATAGTAGCTACTCACTACCTGCATGCTCTTCCGGCTCTGCTTAATCTCCTTCTTGGCTCCCATAAGAACCCTTTCTAACTTCGCACGATTTCTCTCTTCCATGGTCATGATCTTGGTTCCCTTATCCGTAAGGGTCGTAATCAATGACTGCATTTCAGCGATTTCCTGCTTGTACTGCTCTTTGTTGGCAGTCAGTTCATCCTTGATTCGATCGTAGAGGGACTGAAATCCGCTATCCAGTTCATTTACCTTCTCAATCAGAGTATCCTTCTCTGCAATCAGGACATTGAACTGTTCCCAATTCACACCGTCATATCCCTCCTCAGCGATACAAGCGGCCTGGGCTTCATTTTTGTCGATGATTTTAGAGAGAACTGCGTCTTTCTTACGCAGGCTCTCAATCATCATCTGTAAGTAACCAAGTGTTTCGTTCATTTATACTCTCCATCGGTACCGACACTTTCCTGGACGGCACACAATTAAGATTCTGTTTATGCGGTTGCACCGTGGGGCTTCTTCATAATCTCTTTCCACGCATCTCTAAGAGTACGAAGATGTCCGCATACCTCTTCTACAATCTCCTTATCCTTCTTCACATTGGCTTCGCGAAGACGCTTAATCAGGTAATTATAGATGGTATTGTAATCATTTGCGATTGCATAGTTGAAGTTCAGTGTAATCTGAAATTCTTCGACGATTCTCTGCACCTTCATAATATTGTCATGGGCCTTCTGAATATTGCCCTGCTCGATTCCGATAATGGCAATGTTACAGAACTTAATTGCTCCATCATATAACATCAGTGTCAATTCAGCAGGAGATGCTGTCAATATTCTGTTTTTGGTATACTGATCCATCTGTGCATTCATTGTAGTCATCGTCGTCACTCCTTAAAACTATGAACCTAAAATAGAAGAAATATAGCTCTGCTGTTGCTGCATATTACCCATAGCCTTTTCCATTGCGGTGAACTGCTTGTAATAACGGTCCTCCATCTTGGATACGTAGCTCTCGTAATCGCTAATCTTCTTGGTCCAGTCGTCTTTTTCCTTTTTGAGCTTCTTATCTTCGTAGAAATTACCGTAGCTTCTGTAATCATTAGAAGAAGACAGTTTGCCTAACTTCTTATACATATCATCAGATAACTTCTGGAAAAATCCCATCACTGCATTGGGATTGGATGCAATAGCAGCCTTCAGCTTATCCGGTTCGCCTGAAGTCTCTGCATCATCCGGATCACCTGCGATATGATATACATTCTTCTCATTTTCACCGGCCTCGAAATAACTTAAAGTGTTAATACCGAAGCTGGAAAGGGAATACTTCTTACCATCAATGGTATAAGTATTCAGCATTACGGAACGAATGGTACTGGTGATATTACCAATGGTGTCATCCCTTCTAAGCAGTGCTGACTTAATCTTATCTTCCCATTCCTTCACTTCATCATCACTCATTGCTTCCTTCTCTTCGTCGGTAAGCATTTTGTAATCATCGGCGGATGCTGCATTATACAGCGTATCCATCTGTTTCACCAGACTACTGTACTCCTTGATGAAGTTCTTAATGGTATCATAAACCTGGTTATAATCTGTCTCGGTTGTAAGTTCTACGGAAGAAGTTCCTTCTGTCTTACCCTTTGCGGTAATGGTCAGACCATTGATGGAAAAGGTATTGCTGGAACTTGTATAATTCACACCGTTTAATTCAATTGTGGCATCAGCCGCTGCAATTCTCTTAGCGGTTCCGCCTGCCACTGTATCAGGAATCAGGCCAAGTGCCTTCAGAGCATCATTATCACCGGCAAAGCTGAAATCATTCTTAAGACCGGTATCCTTAGCACTGGCATAAATTCTACCCTGATTCTCATCGAAGCTGATATTAATACCGGACTCACTTGCAATTGATACAAATTTGCCAACGGTCATATCTCCGCTTATGTCAAATTTAACAGGCTCCCCATTCGCTCTGTTAATGGTAATGGATCCGCCCTCTTTGTTATATCCCAGTTCACTTAATTTGGTGGAGTTGGTAACCTTACCGTTCTCCGTTGTCTTAAGCGCTCCACCTGTTAAATATGCAGCCTGTGCAAGACCTGTAACCCTGAGAGTCTGCTTGCCGTTTACCGCATTATCGCTGGATACAACAGAAGCTATCGCTGAATTGGACACCGATGTGGTCTTCTTCATGTAGGCATTGGAGAAACGAAGATTATTCACAGACTTACTTGTGAAATTCTTAATCTTGGTATTCAGTTCCTTCCAAGCATCTTCCTTCCAATTTAACTTCTTCTGTTCACCCTTATATTTCTTGGTCTTGGCATCATATGCATGAACGAGTTCCTGCACCATCGCTTCTGTATCCAGACCGCAGTTCATTCCTGTAATTCGAATGGCCATAACAACCTCCTATCTGCGCTCGTCGACGATTAAACCAGCCATCTCCCACACCTTAGCAATCATGTCCAAAGTCTCTTCTGCGGGAAGTTCCTTAATGGTCTCTTTCGTCTTCTTATCCACAATCTTGATTGTGACACGCTGTGTTGCTTCATGAATACCGAACTGTGCTTCGGAATTAGACATCTTCTTATTCAGATCCTCTACTGCCTTACGGATCTTCTCCATGCTCTGCTGTTGCTGCTGAGGGTATCCCTGAGAGCCACCGTCATTATTCTGATCAACAGAGTCCACAACAACTGTCTTGTTATCAATCTGATATGCTTCCTGCGCGCTACCATCCGTGTATTCTACTGCAGGCTTCTCAACTGTAACCTCAGGTGCCTTCACTAAAGGCTGGGCCTGAAAGGTCATTGCACTACTGATAGGTTCTATAGCCATATCCCGTTACCTCCTTTTAACGAAATGTGATCGTCTCTAAATAGAATATCGACCACTTCGTAAAATAATTAACAACTAAAAGATATTTTTTAATGCATCGAAAGCTTCGGGCTCCATAGCTGCCTTGTTGGCTTCCTGAATCTGTAAATATACTTCCTTACGATATACAGGAATCTCCTTAGGTGCGGAGATACCGATTTTAACCTGATCCCCCTTGATATCAAGGATCGTAATTTCGATTTTATTATCAATGACAAGTGCTTCGTTTTTCTTTCTGGATAATGCCAACATAATTACTCACCTGCCTTTTCTTTTGCTGCCTTGAGAATTTCATAAATGGGATATTTCACCGCATATTCATCCTCTTCTACAATAATCTGGCTTGCCTTTAAGTTCTCTCCGTTGATTACCAGAGGAGCCTTTAAGTTCACGCTCATCTTCTCAACTTCCTTGGGAACGGTAATAGTAACCAGAACCAGCATGTTGTTGGGATCCATTTCGCCCATGGGCTTAAGGAGCTCATCCTCAATACTGGGATTATAGTTGTCCATAACAGATAACGGATCAATTACAGGCATTGCAAATGCAGGTTCCTGAACGGACTGCAGCCAGCGAATGTTGCCGTTACCTTCGCTATCATGAATCAGAAGGAAATCCTTCAGATCCGGAAATCCGATGATACCGTTAACGAAACGGATCATCTTGTCTTCATTCACTTCGATTTCACCGAATAATTTGGTTGTAATTGTCATGTTTCACCCTCCGTGATGACTAATAATAACTGTTCTGTATTGATTCTAGAGATAATTTAACAGCGTCTGTTTGGTAATCTTGCCTGCTGCCATCTGAGCTGCTTCCAGTGCCAACTGTGCATTGGATAAGTCAATCGCTGCATCCGCCAGATTTACGTTGATGTTGGCATCTGCCAGTTCATTGAAGCTGCCAAGCTGTTCATTGACACGTTCCTTGGTTAACTCCAGACGCTTTCTGGTGGAACCTACTTCTGTAATAGCCAAATTGGTCTGATCGGAATATCTGCCAAAAGTAGTAAGTCCTGTGGAGAACATCTTCTGCATTTTATCCGCAAGCAGGTCTCTCTCCTTCTTCATGGCATCGATTCTTGCGTTGATCTCATCAATCTGTGCATCAGAATATCGGTCGGTATTCTTAGCCATTTGCTTAAGCTTATCTAATTTCTCTTCTACACTGATGACTGCAGAAGTTGCTGTAATCAGTTCGTCTACATCTCTACAAATGTCATGGGTAAATACCTTATCTGCATTGGTATTAATGGTAATGGTCTGGCTGAAGCTAATCTCGTAAGAAATACTCTGGTTCTCAAATTTAGAAAGTGGATTACCTTCTGCATCGAACTTATTGTAATCAATGCCTTTGCCATCCGTACACTGGAAATAGTGCTCCGGTCTTAAGTCATTCTTCTGCCAACTCTTCTTGTTGTACTCTACGGAAATATCTGTTGTAGTAGGTTTCTGAAGAGCATCCTTCAGCTTATCGGACAGAATTAGCTCACCTGTGCTGGCAATCAGTCTTGCTTCGTTATCTCCAAGTGTGGAAGAATCATATGCCGCATCATCCGCTATCTCGCTGTAGGATACGGTTACGGCCGTGTCGGTACCGTTATCCTTATAATTAAAGCTTAGGGTCTGGGGATAGGATACGTGATCATATGCCAGGCGAATTCTGTAGACACTCTTATCTTCAATGGTCTGCTGTGCCTTGTGTGTTCCAAGATCGGCACCGGTCTCATCCACTTCGAAATCTCCAAATACGTGAGTCAGCTTACTGATGTCATTTGCGTTAAACGTCTCGATAATGGAATACTCATTATTGGGCTCTGCCTCGGTAAAGGTCAGCATCTCACCGGTACGGAATCCTGTGAATACGGTTCTGTCTGCGTAGTCTGCATTACCGGAAGCATAAATCTGATCTCTCATTCCCTGAAGATCAGCAAGAATATTTCTTCTATCCTCTGCTGTATTATCATCGGAAGCACCGGTTGTAAGACTCTCCTTAATTCTGGTAAGTACGGTGTCGGTCTGCAGGAGCGCGGTCTCGGTAATCTTCAGCCAAGCTTCCGCATCGGGAATATTCTTACCGTAATACTGGTTAGACTGAGAAATATTACTATTCAGGCGAAGTGCACGAATTGCTACAACGGGATCTTCCGAAGGTCTGCTGATCTTCTGGCCGGTTGCCACAACGGTGTTGGCCTTATCCTCATTCAGCTTATTCGCATTAATATTTCTCTTGGTATTGTTATGCATTATGGAATTGGTAATTCTCATTGCCATAGCTGCTGCCTCCTAACCGGCTTATACGCCTGTCTGCAGAATCAATCTGTCATAAATCTCGGTAAATACCTGCATCATCTTCGCAGATAAGTTATATGCTTCCTGGAATCTAACCAGGTTCAGTGCCTCTTCATCGTTATCAACACCGGAAATGGATGTTCTCTGGTTACGAATAACATTCTCCACATTGGAGAAGTTCTCACAGAATGTATTTGCGGAGCTGGCGGATAATGCAATATCTGCCAGAACGCTCTGCAGAAATTCCTTGGACGTACATCCTCTGATACCCACTCTGTTCTTAACAGTTCTCAGTTCTTCCGCAATATCCTGTGCATCCTGACCCTGTCTGATATCGGAAGTTGTTCCGAATAAGCTCACATCCTTACGCATATTGTTGTTCACCTGGAAGGATGCTGCTGTAAGCCAGTAATAATTATCCTGAGCACTGTTCCAGGAAGTCTGTGTAGCGGAATAATCTCCGAAGGAATAAACCTTATCTCCCTCAATCAGATTCGCTGCAGTATACAGTCCCTCTGCCGGATTGCCCTTGGAATCCTGTGCCTTCTGTTCGATTTCATTCATGGTCTCAGCAAATACTCTGACCCATTCATTCATCTGCTCCATATAGTAGGGGATACCCATATAATCAATCGCTGTACCTACGGATGCGGATTTACCAATGTAAATGTCATCCTTGGCAGTAGGCGTATCCTTCAGATAGAAGGTGTAAGTCTCAGTACTCTTATCAAAGCTCCAACCCACATATTCGAAATCTTTGGAAGCAAGTGTTAAATTGCCTACATGAGGAATGGTGGTCTTATTCATATCCAGAAGGTAATTGGCAGATACCTTAATATCAATGGTACTGTAACTCTTACCATCGAAGGTTCCTGTTCCAAAAGCCGCTGCCGACTCACCGTGGAAATACTCTTCGTTATTACCGTCTCTCATCTCTACAAGACCCTTAAGCTCGCCGCCTAAGTTCTTACCGTAGAGGTTAAATTCTATATCGTTGGACCACTTAATATCGTAGAGTCCGTCTGCATCAGACTGGTTCAGCCTCTTGTCTCTTGCCACACACTCCAGTGTGTTGTACTCATATCCGTCAACCAGACACTGTCCGCCTGCAATATCAACATAGTATTTGAAAATACCGGATTCTTCTACGGCACTCTCACCTACATGAATCGGCACCTCTGTAATCTGTACGGATACGATCTTACTAAGCTGATCTACCAAAAGTGCTCTCTGATCACGAAGTTCATTGGCATGAGAGCCTGTAATCTCGATGGTATTGATCTGTTTATTCAATGTAGCAATCTGAGATGCTATGGAATTGATCTCGTCTGCCTTATTCTTAATCTCTGTATTGGCATCCAGCTGAACCTTCTGCAGAATGTTGTCCATACTGCTAAAATATTCACATAAGCTCTGTGCCGCAGATAAGAACTGGACCTTCACAGTCTCATCACCGGGGCGTTTGTACACCTCATCCAGTGCA
>JAZLHG010000485.1:0-1422 GCA_045616705.1 Lachnospiraceae bacterium
TTCGTAACGGAACGTTAACTGACGGACAAATTGTTGCACTTTATAACTATATGGCACAGATTCTGATTGAGTTGGTCAAATTTGCCAATTTAATAATTACAGTAAATAAGGCAATTGCCAGCAGTAAGAGATTAGAAGAGGTTTTATCATATAAAAAAGTGGAAGAACCGGAACAAACATTGCCGGATTTACATTCATCCATTGCGGTTGAATTTCAAAATGTTTCGCTTAAGTATTTTGAAAATGCTGATGATGCTTTATCCAATATTAATTTCAGTATCCCGAAGGGTAGTGTATTCGGAATAATCGGTGCTACCGGATCCGGTAAAAGTTCAGTTGCCAATATGATTCCGGGTTTTTATAAAGCGAGTAAAGGCGTAGTAAAATTATTTGGAACAGATGTATGTAAGTATACAGCGAAGGACCGTACTGACATGGTTGGTATGGTTCCGCAGAAATCTATATTGGTACATGGAACCATAGCAGATAATTTAAGATGGGGCAATGAGAATGCCAGTGATGAAGAGTTAATGGAAGCAGTTAGGTTGGCATGCTGTGAAGAAGTCGTTCATTCACACGGTGGATTATATGCAGAAGTTGCACAAGGCGGTCGCAATTTTTCGGGTGGTCAGAAACAGAGATTGTGCATTGCCAGAGCCTTGGTTCGTAAACCTTCCATCTTGATTTTAGATGATTCATCTTCAGCACTGGATTATCTAACAGATGAAAATCTTCGAAATAATTTAAAAACATTAGCATATCAACCAACCATTATTATTATTTCTCAGAGAACAGTTTCTTTAAAAGGAGCTGAGCAAATTCTTGTTTTAAATGATGGAAATGTAAGTGGAATCGGAACACATGAAGAACTGCTGAATAATTGTTGGGATTATAAGGAAATATATGAATCACAAGGTCAGATGAGGTAACTATGCCCGGTAATATTTATGGTTATTCCCCCAGTGGAACAATTCATGACGAATCTGTCAGCACAAAAGAAGTATTAGCACGTGTAATCAAACAGGAAAAATCCTATTTGGGTTACATTATTATGTCCATAATTCTTGCAATTATTACTGTATTATTTACCTTATTGCTGCCAATAAAGGTAGGAAATGCAATTGATGCATTGATAGAAGGTAATTCCAATTTGCTGGTTTGGAATTTGGGTTATGGTGTCTGTTTTACGATTGTTGTTGGTCTGTCACAGTATGTGATGAACTTGTTAAATAATAAAATTGTATTTAATACCGTAAGGGATCTTCGCAATGAAGCTTTTGCAAGAATCATTAAATATCCTTTATCTATTATTGACTCTAAATCGCAGGGCGATATTGCAAGCAGAGTAATTGCAGATGCAGAACAATTTGCCGATGGGTTATTAATGGGATTTACACAATTATTTACCGGTATTATTACAAT
>JAZLHG010000486.1:0-9182 GCA_045616705.1 Lachnospiraceae bacterium
AATATTGTTCCTCCACTTTCTCCTAGTCCAGCAATTCCGAGAGCTTCGATAATCACACTATAAGCTTCAACACTTCCACAGAAGGCTCCCCCACCGGATTCATATTCCTCACCAAAAATATAGGTATTGGCATCTTCATCTGAAGCCGGTACAATTCTGTCGTTCTCCTGGCAATATAAATCACATAGTCTTCCATCTATATCGCCCATAGCAGGCTGATAGAATACCAGGTCGTGAATTCCAAGGGGCTCAAAAATATGTTTCTTAAGATATTCTCCAAACCGCTCCCCTGACGTCACTTCAATAACTGCGGCAAGCACATCATGAGCAAGACTATATAGCCAACGACTTCCGGGCACAAATAATAGCGGCGTCTTAGACAGTGCTCGAATCACATCTCTTGTAGGAGCTACACCTTGCTGCCCACTTACCATCTTCATAATGTTAGGATCCTTAGTATCATAAGAGAATCCAGCTGTCATAGACATCAGATTTCCAATTGTTATCGGCTGT
This sequence comes from Lachnospiraceae bacterium, assembly GCA_045616705.1. Lineage (GTDB taxonomy): Bacteria > Bacillota > Clostridia > Lachnospirales > Lachnospiraceae > UBA2868. Next base: position 514 of record JAZLHG010000486.1, read on the forward strand.
ACCTCTTCGTATTCAGGCAGAAATTGACTCAAACAGTCATCTATATGAATGTGGCCTTCCTCTATCTGCTGAAGTACTGCAATCATAGTAATGACCTTTGTACAGGAATATAGTCTGAAATAATGCTCTTCTGATAACGACTTCTTGCCCTCATAGTCAGCACATCCAAATCTATGGCGATAAATCACCTTGTGATTCTTGCGCACGCACAAATCTCCCATTGGTACGCCCAGCTGTTCCGTTAAAGAATCAAGGTAATCAGTTAATCGTTCTGTATTCATTTTATGTCTGTAACCTCCCACATATCCTTTGATTCTATTATATGCGTAAACGTTCCGAATCGATACATAAATTTTCGTAATTTTAGTATTTTTATCGTTGGTTTGTTTTGACAAACCTCTCGGACGGATATATTATAGGAACGAATTCATATACATTTATAATCTGTGTTTGTACAATTTTTAATAAATCACACTGACAGACTGCGGAGGTGTTTTATGACACTTAGAGAACTTCAAATCGGACAAACCGCAAGAATTACCGCTGTTGGCGGACACGGTGAGCTTCGCCAGCATTTTCTTGACATGGGTATGATTCCCGGTGCTAACGTTACTTTTGTGAAGCTAGCACCTATGGGCGACCCTATGGAATTAATGATTCATGGCTATGAGCTGACAATTCAGCTATCCGATGCTGCCAAAATCGATGTCGAGCCGATCACCCCGGAAGAAATGGAAGCAGAATCACAGACAGTTATTGTTACTCCGGAACCCAGACGTGAGAAAGAGCATCCGGGACTTGGTGAAGGCGGTCGATTCCATGCCAAAGGTGACGGCGAACCACTTCCGGAGGGCACACTGCTTACCTATGCGCTAGTGGGCAATCAGAACTGTGGTAAGACTACCCTTTTCAACCAGCTCACGGGTAGTAACCAGCATGTAGGTAACTTTCCCGGCGTCACGGTAGATCGTAAGGACGGTGTCATTCGTGGTTACAGCAATACTCAGGTAACCGACCTTCCCGGTATCTATTCCATGAGTCCTTATACAAGTGAAGAAATCGTGTCCAGAAATTTTGTGTTGAATGAGAAGCCCAAAGCCATCATCAACATTCTGGATGCTACTAATATTGAACGTAACCTATATCTGACCATGCAGCTTCTTGAAATGGGCATCCCTATGGTCGTTGCCCTCAATATGATGGATGAAGTTCGCAGTAACAACGGTCATATCGATGTAAACGAAATGGAGGCACAACTTGGTGTACCGGTCATTCCCATTTCGGCTGCCCGTAACGAAGGTGTAGACGAGCTTATTGAACACTGTATCCACATCGCTCACTACCAGGAGAAGCCTCTTAGACAGGACTTCTGTGACGAAAACGACCATGGTGGTGCTGTTCACAGATGCGTACATGCCGTTATTCACTTAATTGATGATCACGCCAAGAAGGAGGGCATTCCCGTAAGATTTGCAGCCAGCAAACTCATTGAAGGGGACCAGCTCATTCTGGATCAATTGAAGCTTGATGAGAACGAGAAACAGCTTCTTGGACATATTATCAAACAAATGGAGATCGAGCGTGGCCTCGATCATAGAGCGGCCATGGCTGATATGCGTTTTTCCTTTATTAATAAGGTCTGCTCAGAGACCGTTGTGAAGCCCAGAGAAAGTAAAGAGCATCTAAGATCTTCCCGTATCGACAGAATACTAACCGGTAAGTATACTGCTATCCCCATGTTCATCCTAATTATGGTCAGTGTATTCTTACTTACCTTTAATGTAATCGGTGCATTCCTGCAATCCATTCTTGAGAACCTAATCGGTCTATTGACTAGCGCAGTCGATACCGCACTTGCTGCTGCCGAGGTCAATCCATCCCTACACAGTCTGGTGATTGACGGTATTTTCACCGGTGTAGGATCGGTAGTAAGCTTCATGCCGATTATTGTAACGCTATTCTTCTTCCTATCCTTATTGGAAGACAGTGGTTATATCGCACGTGTTGCGTTCTTCATGGATAAGCTGCTCCGCAAAATAGGCCTCTCGGGACGAAGCATTGTTCCTCTTCTGATCGGATTCGGCTGTTCTGTTCCTGCCATCATGTCCACTCGGACACTTCCCAGTGAACGTGATCGTAAGATGACCATTCTGCTTACACCCTTTATGAGTTGTACAGCCAAACTTCCCATTTATGCCTTTTTCATCCAGGCGTTTTTCCCGGGAAAAGGCGGACTGATTATGGCAGGCTTATATCTTCTAAGCATTCTGGTAGGCATTCTGGTTGCCTTGATTATGAAGAAAACCTTCTTCAGAGGGAAGGCCGTACCTTTTGTCATGGAGCTTCCCAACTATCGACTTCCTGCAATGAAGAATGTTATGCAGTTACTATGGGAAAAAGCAAAGGATTTCTTATCCCGCGCATTCTCCGTGATTATGATTGCATCCATCATCATATGGTTCTTACAGAGTTTCGATCACCATTTCAATCTGGTTGCGGATTCCTCTGCAAGCTTACTTGCCAATATAGCAGGCTTTATCGCTCCGGTTCTGACACCAATCGGTCTTGGAGACTGGAGAATCTGTGTATCCCTGATCTGCGGTTTCATGGCCAAGGAAAGTGTAGTATCCACCATGCAAGTTCTGTTTAACGGACAATCCGGTATCACCTCCGTATTAAGTACCAACGCAGCCGGAAGCCTTCTGGTATTCAGCCTTCTGTATACCCCTTGCGTTGCTGCAATTTCTGCTGTTAAGAGAGAATTGGGAACACATTTTGCAGTAGGCTTAATTCTATGGCAATGTGCGATTGCATGGGTTTGTGCTTGCCTTATCCATTTGATTCTTCCGTAGTACGTTATAAAAACGGCGACCAATCGGTCGCCGTTTTCATCATATATCCCTTTGGTTATTCTATTTCATCTACTTAACTGTTATGCCAACAGGAACAGTAATTACCTTGGGACTTCCATCCTGTAACAGCGCGTTCTTCATAACCACATCCACGTATACCTTATAGGTTCCCTTCTTAAGGCTTGCATCCTTAAGATCAACCTTTACAGTTGCCATATTCGAAGCATAGCTGATATCGACAACGAAATAATCTTTCCATGCTTCATTCTGAGTAGGATTCAGAGTTACCGATTGCATGCTGCCAATACTGGGCTTAATGGTAGCTGTACGTATCCGATCTCCCGGCCAATATAATTTATTAAATGCGGCAAGTTTCGCTACCGTAAATTTCACAGCTGATTGCTTCGGCTTAATCTTCAGTATCGGTGAATAAGCACTCTTATCACCGGCGGTAAATCCCGGAACATTGGCGAATTTCAATCGGAACACATATACCTTGCCATTCTCAAATGCCGCTGAAGATTTCGCTCTTACTTTAACCGAACCACTCTTAAGCAAATATCCTGCACCGCCTACCTTAAATACAGGGTCTCCGCATTCAAACATAGCCTCTCCTGGAAGTTCATTTGCACCAAATACATAATCACCCGGCACCGAAACAACGGATATCGCACCTGCTTCATAAGGATTGGCAAGGGACACACTACCGAAATTAGTTCCTTTGACTGTATATGTGATACCACTTCCATTTCTGTTCAGAACATCTACAGAACCCTTTTGCTTGGTTGTTATTACAGGAGCATTGGGATTCACGGTTACTGTTAACTTCATAGCCTTGGCATTACTTACCGGATATTCCTGATTATCCTCCACACGATAGAACTTCGGAGTCAGCAACAGGGTGTAGCTGGTACCGCCTTGATAATTTGCGCCATCAATTCTAACAATCGCATGGTTCTTCTCAATGGTCAAATTCTCATTCTCGTCACTTTCGGCAACCAACTGTACACCATGATCTCGATTCACCTTAGATGTTGTCGCAGTATATACCGCCTCCATCTTCACATACAGATCTTGCCTGTCACAGGTGAATGCTAAATCCTGCATTTCTTCGGCCTGTGCATTGAGAATCAACTTGGATGCAGACATTTTCACCTTAGGTGCCTTCTGAGGAGTCTGTACAGTGAAATTCAATGTTACCGGACAGCTGATGAATTCCTTTTCGCCCACTTTACCGGAGAAACGAACCGGAACAGTGTAAGCGCCTGCCGAAATGGATTGACCATTCACTTCCTGAAGAATCAGAGCCACCTGTCCCCTTTCAGCATTCCATCCAAAAGTTTTGATATAAGGCTTCACATTCTTTTCAAACGTTTTATATCCGGACTGTGATTCATCAATTATATATGAATCGGCCTTGGTTATTCCCTCCGTTGCAAGGCCTTTACCGCTGACCTGTAAATCAAAGAACACTTTAGCGGTGCCCACACCAACATTGGGTTTGGTTAATGATGTAAGCTTTAGTGTGGAATCAACCAATGTCACCTTCAAGTCAACCAACTGCTCATCATATCCGTCAACTCTCACACGAAGCTTGCCGGCGGTAATTGGTACACCCGATCCTGATTTGACAAGTTCATTCTTGGTAGACTTACAAACACCAATTGCATCATACTTACCATCACCGTTCTGATCCAGCAGTTCATAATTGGAGGTAAATCCCTTGGCAATGCCGTCCGCAATACCAAGAATCTGAACTGTTCCGTCTGTGGAAGATACGGTTAACGGCTGCGGCTCCGGTTTGTAAGAGAAGTTAAACTTGGGTGTATTCACAGTTACCTTAGCCGGTGTATCTACAACGGTAATGCGGATAGGATAATCGAAATATCCGCCTCCAGAACTCTCACCCTTCGGCACGTTCAGCGTCAGGTAGTATACCTTAGCAGCCAGTCCACTATTATTAATGGAAATTGTCCAATCGTTTCTACTTGCACTGTCTCTTGACAACAGGAAATTCTCAGATCCGGAACCTGTTAGTGTGCATTGACCATACAAGTCATTACTTGTAGAACTAAGATTCAGGCTTACTTTCCGGTATTCCGGGGCGATTCTCTTATTCATGCTAAAGGTAGCTGCAGACAGAGAAGGCTTGGGCAGTATGCGTGATGTTGTAGCAGTTACCACCCCACTAATACTCTTACCCATGGCTGCTGAAGCTGCTTTAACCGTGGTATTCTTAGGTACAATAAAGTTCTGTTCATATAAGTAAGAACGCTCACTAAGAGTCGGCGTTGTTCCATCTACAGTAAAAAGAAGCCACTTGTCGGCATCACTGCTCTTAATCGTTACAATGCAGTTCTCTTTATTATTGGGATCATTGACGTACGAAATCTCCGGCGTTGCACTTTCTAATACCGTAACATCCTTCGTAGCAACAGTTGATTGATATACATGATTCGGATCCACTGCCAGAAATGCCAAATGGTAATTATATGCAACATTAAGGCCAATATCCTGATTGGTTACATTGGTATCAGACTCTGTAGGCGCAGCAGAAAAAGCATTCACATTCAGATAAATCTGTGCATCCTCCGGCGATACCGGTATAGGCTTAATCACCTTCATGCCGTAGCGCTCACCAACCTCGAAGCGAACCTGAACAGAAGGAATCACGGCGTCCTTGTCTACACCAATGACATCAATCGCAGAATCCTTGCCACTTGGCGTATAAGCACCACTAAATGGAAGCATTTGCACACAACCGGCTGCCAGGGTTGTTCTGCTACTTCTAGCCGTCTTCAAATTAACCATGTCAGCAATACGATCTCCATTAAATCCATACTTACCGGTGGGCTTTTTGGCATACATGGCAATCCAGAAGCTCTCCACTAAATCGGTTGTTGAAGTTCCGATACAGTCTGCCATGGCATTCAGAAGAGCCATGCTATCGCTGGAATATTCGTTATTGGAAGTTTTACCAACTCTATTTAACGCATCCCTATAGATATTCCAACCATCTGCGTCCATGCCACGTGATGTCTGGGCGTATCTGGTACGAACATATTGCATAAACAAGTAACTTAATGCATAACGATACAATGTATCTCCGGTACTCCAAGAGCTATACACGCCCACAGTATTCTGATAGATATCATGATACATATTGAAGCAGCTAATTCGACTGGAAAGTGGTGTATAATTATTACACAGTTGGTTTGCCGCTTCAGAGAAGCCTTCGTTAATCCAGGAAGGAACACCATATTGTAAGAAAGTGGCTCCATTTCGTTTCTCGGCAGTTCTTAAATTGCCCCACATAACCATGTGCTGCAGTTCATGCATGGCTGTTCCCATGCTCTTTGCAACATTACCCAGTTTATATCCCGTTCTGTTCATAGCCTGTGCCGAATCGATATGAACACAGTCCATCTTATTACCGGAAGCATTACTGTAGTTAACATTTAGGTCTGCCGCCCAGAAATAACCACCAATATATGCATTCGCATAATCTCCATCGCTATTAATATCGTAACAAATCAGGGCCACTTTGCCATCCTTGTCACCGTACTCATCAGCCGGACTAAAGCTACCGAATCCGTCCACCACCTTCTGGTAATTACCTTCAAAATTATCTCGAACTTCATCCATGTAGCCTGTCATCTTAACAGAACTGTACTGATAAATAGGATCATCAATCGGAACCCACACTGTACAATGCTCTCCAACAGATATACACACGCAGTTTTTTTTCTGCTGTTCGTTTGGACTGCCCTGGGCGCCTACACGCAAATCCAGAATCTTCACATCGCCTACTGAATAATTAGCGGCTTCTAGTTCTTCCAGTTCTTCTCCATATTGGTCAATCAAGTCATAATCAACAATAGGTTCTTCCAGGGTTGCGGAACCATCCAGAATTACTCCACCGTCTTCATCATATCCCATGATCGGCTCGTCATTTGTATTCTCTATAAACGCCTCATCATCCTCATATTCTTCCATCATATAGGATGGCAACGTGCCCACCGACACACTGGATCCTGTATCCGGTGTGGTTCTGTTGAACATAAATACATATTTACCTGTAATAGGTGCCGTACGGCTGACCATTAAGCCATCCTCTTCTTGTGCAGCCTCTATCTCAGCTTCTTCCAGAATCTCCTCACTGTCGGCATCTACAGACTCCACCCACGTAATATCTGCTGCCTCTTCTTCTGATAGCAGAACCGGCACCGGCATATCATTTTCATCCGCTACAACCGGAAATAGCATCCCAACCGAAATTAGGGATGCTATTAACATTATGGATATAGACCTTACAAATCTTCTCCTCATATAAGATGCTCCTATCATTTCTTACGAAACTCCATAATCGCGTCAATGGAAGCAACACAGGCATCTCTTAAGCCCTTCTCTTCCAATTTGGTCACTCCGCGGATTGTGGTTCCTCCGGGAGAACATACATTATCCTTTAACACACCGGGGTGTTCACCGGTAACAAGTTGTAATTTAGCTGATCCCAGAACAGTCTGTGCAACCATCTGATAAGCAAGGGGTCTGGGAATACCATATTTCACTGCTGCATCTGCATAGGCTTCCATGAACATATCTACGAAAGCAGGTCCACATCCACTGATGGAACCACCGATTCCCATCAAATGTGTCGGTAACTCAATCACGGTTCCCAACGTCTTAAATAACGCCATAGCCTGCTCATGTTCACTCTCAGTAAGGGAATTCGCCTGTTCAAACAGGAATACACCTTCTGATACCATTGCCGGGGTATTGGGCATTACGAACTGAATTCTGCTATCAGGCAATAACTCCGCATATTTGCTGTAATCCCATCCAAGCGCTACGGAGAGAACGACCTTATCGGTCAACTGGTCTCTGATTTCATCAAGAACCCCTTCAATCTGGTAAGGCTTACATGCAACAATTACGGTATCGCACTGTTCAACCAGCTTCTTCACGCAGCAGACAGGAGTAAATCCAATCTTCTCTGCATTCTTCTGCAATTTATCCTGATTGGGGGCGTATGCCAGAACCTGCTCCGGCTTCAATGCGCCGGAATCAATCCAACCTGCTGCCAGTGCCTGTGCCATATTACCCATTCCAATAAATCCAAATTTGTTCATTGTTGCTCTCCTTTATCAATTCATCGTATGCAACACCTGTGCCAAATATGGTTTCTGTCATTTATTGTACCATATGTGACATTTTGTGTAAATTATTATTAATTTATTTTAGCATATTATTTTCCCGAAGGTACATCAGAAATCCCTCAAGGCCTCTTAGAATATCACGGTAAGTCCTGGTGAAATCCCCTGAATACCAGGGATCCGATATGTCTCCGCCTCCGGCAAAGTCGAGAAGCTTATAAATCTTGCCCTCCGTATCCTCTCCAAACGCCCACTTCATGTTGCGGATATTATATCCTTCCATGCCAATTAGGAAGTCATATGCTTCATAATCAGCCTTCACAATCTGCCTTGCGCGCTTGCCTTCACAGGATATCCCATGCTTAGCCAGTTCCTGCCTGGCCGGCGGATATACCGGATTCCCGATGCCGTTCCAACACTCTTCCGAGCTGGTGGCCGCAGACTCCACATAAAACTGCTCTGCAATTCCTTCTTTCTCAATCAAATCCTTAAACATAAATTCCGCCATGGGCGATCTGCAAATATTGCCGTGGCAGATAAATAAGATTTTTAGCATATTTTCTATATCCTCCTAAAAGCCCTCAAAGCCTTATAAATACTGGCTTTGCGAGGTGGTGCATTTGGCAGACTAACATTTGTTTTTTGATAAAAATTCATGCTT
>JAZLHG010000487.1:0-5402 GCA_045616705.1 Lachnospiraceae bacterium
ATAGAGAAGGAAATTTCACTGTATATCACAGGTTATATGACGTATTTAATTTGACGGTAATTTCCTCTAAGGATACAACCGGATTCTATGACATGAATTCAATTGTAACGGTGCGAAAAGATGAAGAAGACAAGTGATAAAATCGAAAAAATCGGTGGCGTAACACTGAATTATAGTTATTATGGCGGTGAAGATTTGTATTCCGAGGGAAGTAGCGAGGACCGCCTTCTTGACATTGTGAAGAAGACTCGTGAGTCGGAGTATGAACATATTATTGAGAGCGAGAGATCCTGGTCGGTGATGTACCATCTGTCCCATATTCGAGAAAATGTTCTGGGCTGGCTTCCTATTCGTTCTGCCGATAAGGTATTGGAGATTGGAAGCGGTTGTGGTGCTGTAACCGGTATTTTATCACAACATGCCAGCAGGGTGACCTGTATTGAATTGTCTAAGAAACGTAGTCTGATTAATGCATATAGACATAAGGAATGCGACAATATTGAGATTGTTGTGGGTAACTTCAAGGATATTGAACCGGAGTTGGATGAGAAATACGATTATATTACGCTGATTGGTGTACTGGAGTATGCAGACAGTTACATTGGCGGACCCGATGCGTTTAAGCAGATGCTTACCAGAGTGGGAAGCCATCTGAAGGAGACCGGTAAGCTGATTGTTGCCATTGAGAATCAGTTTGGACTGAAGTATTTCGCAGGCTGTCAGGAAGACCATACCGGTAAATATTTCGATGGTATTGAGGGTTATGCGGATTATCAGGGCGTAAGAACATTCTCCAAAGATAAATTAAACGAACTCATGTCGGATTGTGGATATCAGTCCACATTTTATTATCCTTATCCCGATTATAAACTTCCGCATACTATTTACTCTGATGAGTGTCTGCCGGGTCCTGGGGATTTGACTACCAATATTAGGAACTTCGACGCAGACCGTTTTGTAACTTTTGACGAGGCCAAGGCATTTGATGCCATTATTGAAGATGGTAAGTTCCCTGAATTCGCCAATTCCTTTGTGGTGGTTGGAACATTGAAGACCAATACAACCAAGGAAAATAGACCTATTTTTGCCAAATACGCCAATGAACGAGAGAGAAGCAAGCGGGTACTGACAGAGATTGTAAAGGATACGGAAGGTAAATGCCACGTATATAAGGCGGCGCTGAACTATCAGACCAATAAACATATCAAGGATTTTGCAGATAATTACTCGAAACTGAGCAGAACTTATGAGAATACCAAATTAAAGGCCAACAGCTGCCATCTGATGGAGGATAAGAGGGTAATCCCCGAGATTATCGGTGCTTCCAGCAAGGAGCGTAGCTGCGTAGAAGTAGAGTATTTAAGTGGTATCACACTGGAAAAGTATTTAGAGGAACTGGATGAAAATCGCAAGTTTGGCCATATGTTGGCTATTCTGCAGGAGTATGTCAGCCTGATTAATGCCACCAGCGGGAAGAGTGATTTCTCCAATACCTCTGAGTTCCGAAAGGTATTCGGAACAGATCTTAAGGAGAAGTATAAGGCCAATACCGGAAGTAATTTTGATATGATTTTCTCTAATATTATCCTGGATAAGGAAAAATTAGAGGAGGGTGATTGGAATGTACTGGATTATGAGTGGGTGTTCCCATTCCATGTACCGGCCAAATTTATTGTATATCGCGCGTTATTCTATTTCCTTCATGAGAAAAAGGAGAGAGGTATTTGCAAATATCTTCAGGAAATGGACCAGACTCTGTACAGTCATTTCGATATCAGTGAAGAAGAGCAGGAACTGTTCGCATTTATGGAACACAACTTCCAGTTGTATATTATCGGCGGAAGGGCGAGCCTTGAGGTGTTAAAGTATGCAATGCCTACAACGGCTATGTATGTGCAGGATGCACTGAAGGAGAGTTTATATCTTCGTAATCTGAATCAGCCCAAGGTATACTATAGTTGTGGCGATGGATTCACACCGGAGAATATGCTGGCTCTTGTTGCTAATGTGGAGGGTGATAATGTAGTTACGGTGAAGATTCCCATCAGCAACAACGTAGTAGGCCTTCGAATTGATCCTACCGAGTATCCTTGTTTTGTACATATGAGGGAGATTCGTCTGGAGATGCAGAATCACATGGAGCAGTCTATTGAGAGGTATCTGGTGAATGGTTATCTTCTTGCGGAGGACACTTTCTTATTTAATACGGATGATGCTCAGATTATTCTGGATATTCCAAGGATGGCCAAAACACTAACGGTCACTTATCAGGTTAAGATGCTGCCGTATGATTTCTTCTATGATTTGGCAGATATGGCAAAGAACAGTATGCCCAAGGAGAACAAGGGAACGAGATTGATGAAGAAGATTCTGAACAGGCTTCATTACTCCAAAACTGTTGCGGCACCGGAAGGATATTATTATAATCAGAAATAAATAGTCAGGATCAGGTGTTATGCAAAATCCTTACAAAACATACAGCGATGAGTTGCTAAAACAAACAGAGCCGTATACATACTGGCTATATAAAGAGAACAACGAAAGAGGGGAATCGGTTACCGACTGCCCTCTTCCTTGCGTTTTTAAGGACACATATCCGGGAATTGAAACAGCACGGGTAAAACACAAAGAGATAACATATGTTATCATAAAACATAAGGGAATCGGCTTATATCCCAATGCGATAGAGTCTCTTTTGAATATAAATTTTGAGAAATTAATTCCTGATTTAATTTATTGTGACCATGACTATCAGGATGATCAGGGCAAGAGACATACCCCATATTTCAAACCGGATTACTCTCCCCATTTGCTTCTTAGCGGTAACTATATGGGAGAACTGATTGCGGTACGGGAAGAACTGTTCCGGGAGGAGTTATTTCAAAATGATTCCGTATCGGAACGTGATGCCGAACACGGAATTCTTAAGCAAATACAGATGATTGCGGAACATAGCAATAAAATAACGCATGTTAGCAATATATTGTGGTATAGGCACAGTAATGCAACCTCAGAAGCGCTTTATGAAGAAGAAAATCGTGCTGCTCGCAACAGAATATATAAGTATGAAGCGGGAATGGATCAGCGGGTTTATAAACTATCTGTTATCATTCCATCCAAGGACCATTTTGACATTCTTCGGAATTGTATCGAAAGCTTAATTAATAAATCTGGATTTAATTTTTGCAGGTCTGAAATTATTGTAGTTGATAACGGCAGCAAGGAGTCCGTGCAGAATCAGATTAAATCTTACATAGAAGACTGTCATAAATCCCATTCTGTAACCATTCATTACCTGTTAGAGGAGGAAGAATTTAACTTTTCTGCCATGTGCAACAGAGGGGCGGCTGCCTCCAAGGGAGACTATCTACTCTTTTTGAACGATGATGTGGAGATTACAGAAGAAGGATGCATTGACCGTTTGTGTGCATATGCTTCACTGGCGGATGCAGGAGCAGTAGGCCTTAAACTACTCTATCCGGGTGGGGAGCAGATACAACACATGGGTATTGCCAACTTAAACTGTGGTCCTACCCATAAGCTGGCTACTTTCCCGGGAGAGGGATGGTATTATTTCGGCTTGGGAGCAGTGTCAAATGTGCTTGCAGTAACGGGCGCATGCCTGATTGTGGACAGGATAAAATACTTTCAAGTTAATGGCTTTCATGATAAAATGAAGGTTAGTTATAATGACGTGGATTTGTGTGTCTCTCTCTATGAGCAGGGATACTATAATCTGGTCTTAAATCACGTGAGCATGATCCATCATGAATCCCTCTCCAGGGGCATGGATCTTGTTAGTGAAGAGAAGATGAGGAGACTTGCAGGAGAGCGTAATTTATTCTGCGAGCGTCATTCATGGCTGAATGGAACAGACCCGTTCTATCATAGGAACCTGATTCAGGATTCACTCGACTATCGCGTCAATGTGCCTGCGGAATTTGAAATTCGAAGCAGAAAGAGCGTGGCCGAGGTTTTGACGTACAAAGGATGCAATTCTTCGCCAAGAATACTGTTCACTGCTGAGAGGAGTTCTGTAGAGGAATATGCAGAGGATGGAAGCATTCAGTCCTATGTGCTGGAAGGGTGGAGCTTGTATTTCAAGCATGATGAGCGGCTCTACGACAGATTCCTTACATTAACTGATGAGGAATCCGGTGAGATGATTGTGTGCGAGATGCTTCCCAAACTTCGCAGGGATGTACAAGACGTATTTGCGAAACATAAGAATGGAATGCTGGCAGGATTTGTGGTGCGAATTGATGCTTCATTACTTCAGAAACAGCATTACAGACTTGGCGTAATATATCGAAATAAACTGCTTAAGAGGCAGACAATGTGTATCGGAGATTATGATTATGAACCCGGAAGAGGAATTCATGCAGGAGATGCAATACTATAAGAAAATGTACGAGGAAGAGGTTGCTAAGAACGACAAGCTTACCGAGGAACTGGTTCAGGCAGAGGCGCGTATCGCAGATCTGAATTATAAACTTGATAAGATTCGTAACAGCAAGCTCTGGAAGATGATTTATCCGGTAAGACTTGTATATAGCAAGTTGAAGAATGTATATGTTCGCGTAAGACGCTACGGCAGTCTTCGCAATATCTGGGCCAAGATTCAGAGTAAGCGTATTGAGAGAAAAGCCTACAAGAGCTACGGAACCCAGAGTATGCCCGATGAAGCAACGGTTAAGGAGCAGCGGGCGGTTCGGTTCCCAAGAGATATTACTTTCTCTATTCTGGTACCCCTTTATAACACACCGGAGAAGTTCCTGCGAGAGATGATTGAATCGGTTACGGCGCAGACCTATGTGAAGTGGGAACTGTGCCTTGCGGACGGTTCTGACAGTGAACATGGCTTTGTGGGAGATGTGTGCAGAGAGTATGCTGAGCGGGATGAGATTACCGCTAAGGAATACGGCCTTGCAGGCAGTCGAATCAAATATCGCAAGATCGAGAAGAATTTAGGGATTTCCGGCAATACCAACGTGTGCTTTGAGATGGCAACCGGTGAGTTTATCGGATTATTTGATCATGATGATATTCTTCATCCCTGTGTGCTGTTTGAATATATGAAGGTGATTTGCGAGAAGGATGCAGACTATGTGTATTGCGATGAGACCACCTTCAAGGGTAAGACTATCGACAATATGATTACCATGCACTTTAAGCCGGATTTTTCTGTTGACAACCTTCGTGCCAACAATTATATCTGCCACTTCAGTGCTTTTGACAGAAATCTTCTTGAGACTACCGGGCTGTTCCGTTCTGAGTTCGACGGCAGTCAGGACCACGATATGATTTTCCCCCTTACGGCGGCTGGGAAGAATATTGTTCATGTGCCGAAGATCCTCTATTACTGGAGAAGTCATGCAGGATCTGTTGCCGCTGATATCAAT
>JAZLHG010000488.1:0-2106 GCA_045616705.1 Lachnospiraceae bacterium
CGAACCGCATCGAACTCGGACTTATCCGATTCCACGACGAAATTACCGGAAGTAATGGAACCGGCAAATTCATTGTAATGACCTCTGGTAAAAATCGCATTATCAGTTTTGCGCAGCAGAGAATTCTTCTCATGAAGATGGGTATAACCGCTCTCCATGTCTACCACGTAAGTCGCTCTGTAATCGGAACAGAGCGCATCATTAATCATCTCCAGCTCCGCTTTGTTACGTCTGATATCCTTGGTGGTGCTGGCATCCTCAAGCACACATCCACAGTGACCATAGTCAAGCGGGAAACACTGCACCTTCATGTAGATGCCAATCTCCTGAGGCACGGCCTCGAAAATAAAAGTTTTGCCCTCATATGCTGCCGGGTAATAATAATTCAGCCATTTCCGATTTCCATCAGGAAACGCTTCCAGGAAACGTCTGCCTACCAGTTCTTCCTTACGAATACCTAAGGCTCTCACCATGGCATCGTTCACATATACATAGGACCAGTCAACAGGATGGTTCTGCTCATCCACTTCAACCTTAACGATAGAATAAGCAGTCTCACTGTGATTAAATCCCATCACCATTCGCTCCTGCATCTCCTGCAGTCTCTTGGTCTTCTCATCAACTTCAACCTGAAGCTTCTTGTTATATTCTTCAACCGAACCCACATAGCTCATCTGTTCGGTAGTATCTTCTATCTCAACCAGATAACCTAACAGCTTCCTCCTATTCTTAACCAGGTGCAGCTTCACATCCAGTCTGGCGCCGTTTATATTCAGAATGGAACTGTCGTGATATCCATGAGCAATATAAGATTCCAGTCTAGCGACAATCTCTTCACGGAACACAGTAGCCGATTCCGGAACCGGCTTATCGATAGTGAACCCGGCAATCTCCGGGAACAATTCACGTGCTCTGGTATTGGCACCTGCGAAGTTCAACTTAGAAGAGAAGGAGACAAATCCAACATCCTTATTCTGTTCATATACTCTGTCGATGTTGTCCTTCATGTAGTTCTGGCCGGCGGTGGTATTCATGGGAAGAATCAGAATGCCGTACAGTATAGTATCAATGATAGGCGCAATCTCAATAGGAGGATTCACAAGTCCCTTCACGGCATACGCAATGGGTCCAAGAGTATAAATCACAAATACCGTCAGAACCTTCTTGATGCTCACAGTATTTCTATGCTTAAATGAATCGGCCACAATCGCTGCACATGCGGCAAAATAAACCACAACCACAATTAAATGAAGCACCTGAAGTGGTCCATTCACGCGCTCTATATAAGAAATTCCTCGGTAATTCTTAAGGGCCACAGGCGTTGCGTACAGTCCGCTGTATCCAATGGAGCATGCCACGCCGTAGAGTGCCATGTGAATCACAATAAGAATGGTCATTAAGTATCTGGAGAGTTTCAACCTGCTCACTTCAATAATCGAGAACAGAAGCAACATCGGAAGGAAGCATCCTGCAATATAAGTCAATCTGGTTGCAGAAATTGCAGCGTCCAGACTCTCTGCAATGCTTAGGAAGAAATATCCCGCATCAGACACAACCACGGCAATAATAATTGCCATCGCACTCAAATTGTATTTATCATTGGCAGAACAATATCTTGCCAGAATCAGAACCGATGCAATTAAACACAACAGATAAATGATCATTCCACTTTACCCCGTTCATAATATCGCTAATCGTCACAGCATGGCTGCTTCATCGCAATGTAGCTATTCATCACAATGCGGCTATTCTTCACGATGTAGCCTTTCATCACGATGCAGCTATTCATCACAATATGCCCATCATGTGACTATCTTATCTTGTTATAATAACCTTAATCTGGCGAATAATCAATGTTTTTCGTACTTCATACAATAATTCTCTAAATTAAAACCACATTTAGCGTCTAAACATCTATCTGGGCACAATAAAACAGTCACCTTGTGATAGGTGACTGTTCATTCCAAACAATTAATATTCTGTCAGCAGAAAACACATATATGTAGGAATTGTTATTCTTCCATCCGTTTCCGATACATTGTAGTCGCCCATTTTGATGCATTTATTCACGTGATATTTCTCAGGATGCTTCAAAATAGTTCTGCT
>JAZLHG010000489.1:0-2304 GCA_045616705.1 Lachnospiraceae bacterium
CTCACAGAACGACATGGCTACGATCCGACTTAGATGCAGAAGGTTGACGGACTTGATTCCAATGAAGTGACCAAGAGATATATGCATCATTATAACTTCCCCAGCTACTCTGTAGGTGAGACCAAGCCCAGCAGAGGTCCCGGACGTCGTGAAATCGGTCATGGTGCTCTTGCAGAGCGTGCGCTGATTCCTGTACTTCCTTCTGAGGAGGAATTCCCTTACACCATTCGTTGCGTATCTGAGACATTTGAGAGTAACGGTTCTACTTCCATGGCAAGTACTTGTGCTTCCTGTATGTCACTGATGGCTGCAGGCGTTCCCATTAAGAAGATGGTAGCCGGTATTTCCTGTGGACTTGTTACAGGCGATACAGATGATGATTATGTACTGCTCACCGATATTCAGGGTCTTGAGGACTTCTTCGGTGATATGGACTTTAAGGTAACCGGTACAGAAGACGGTATTACAGCTATCCAGATGGATATTAAGATTCATGGTCTTACTCGTCCTATCGTTGAGGGCGCAATTGCAAGATGTCGTGAAGCAAGAATGTTTATCATGGATACCTGCATGAAGCCTGCTATTTCTGAGCCCAGACCGAATGTTAACGAGTACGCTCCCAAGATCATTCAGATTAAGATTGATCCTGAGAAGATTGGTGATGTTGTAGGTCAGCGTGGTAAGACCATCAATGCAATCATTGACCAGACCGGTGTTAAGATTGATATTACCGATGACGGTGCAGTAAGTATCTGCGGTACCGATGCAGCTATGATGCAGAAGGCTGTTGATATGATTAAGATTATTGTAACCGAGTTCGAGGCAGGTCAGATCTTCACAGGTAAGGTTGTAAGCATTAAAGAGTTTGGTGCGTTCATCGAGTTCGCTCCCGGCAAGGAAGGTATGGTTCATATCAGCAAGATTGCCAAAGAGAGAATCAACCATGTAGAGGATGTTCTGACACTTGGAGATGTTGTTACAGTGAAGTGCTTAGGCAAAGATAAAATGGGCCGTATGTCGTTTTCTATCAAGGATGTTTAAGTAAACCGATTAAGACGAACATGAACAGTATCGGAGAAGCCTCTCCGATACTGTTTTTTGCTGTTTGCACAGGTTTTTCACAACAAGTGTATTTTATTAAAACAAAATATAATTTCTCGGAAATAGCACATGTGATTTTCCAAAAAGCCCGAAAATTCGGGGTTTTTCGGGTTTAACGTCACATATGACTGATTAAAGTGACATAATAATGTTATGTAAAACGGATTTGATGTGGATAAGTGGAGTGTATAAATTATGTGCATAAATTTCACATTTATTTTACTTATCTATCATCTGTCTGTGGTACAATAACTAAGTAGAATCAGCACGAAGGAGGTCTATATGGCAAGAAGAGTCATTCTTATTGTAATGGACAGTTTTGGCATCGGTGAGTTGCCGGATGCACCTGCATACGGAGACTATGATGTGAACACGCTAAGGGCATGCATGAGCAGCCGTTATTTTAAGGCGGACCATTTGGGACGACTTGGTCTGTTTAAGCTTGATGGTGTAGATGCTCCTCGGTATGATTTCGAATTGATTGGTGGATGCGCTCGTATGGCAGAGGCTTCTAAGGGTAAGGATACCACCATTGGTCATTGGGAGATTGCAGGACTTGTATCGGATCGACCACTTCCTACTTATCCCAACGGATTTCCGAAGGAAGTGCTTGATGAGTTCAGTAAGCGTACAGGAAGAGGCGTTCTCTGTAATCTGCCTTATTCGGGAACACAAGTTATTGCTGAATATGGAGACCAGCACGTAGCCACAGGAGACTTGATTGTCTATACCTCTGCGGATTCTGTATTTCAGATTGCAGCTCATGAGGAAATTGTTCCCTGTGAGCAGCTCTATGAGTACTGTAGGATTGCACGTGATATTCTTCAGGGAGAGCATGGTGTAGGCAGGGTTATTGCCAGACCGTTTATTGGAAGCGATGGGAACTATACCCGTACTTCCCACAGGCATGATTTCTCACTGATTCCGCCCAAGGATACTATGCTGGATGTGATTTCTACAGCAGGACTTGACTGCATCGCAGTGGGTAAGATCCATGATATTTTCGCTGGACGTGGCATGACGGAGTTTACTTATACTTCCGGCAATGAGGACGGCATCAATAAGACTGTTGAATACATGAAGCGTGACTTTAACGGTCTGATGTTTGTGAATCTGGTTGATTATGACATGCTCTACGGGCATCGTAGAGATATCGACGGATATGCCCGGGCGCTTGCCTATTTTGATTCCAAAGTACCGGAG
>JAZLHG010000490.1:0-8042 GCA_045616705.1 Lachnospiraceae bacterium
TGCCCTTGAAATTCTTCAGATTCTCAAGAGCGCCTTTGCCATGATACAGATCACGGGGTAAAGTAAAACGTGCCATAATATTCTTCTCCTTTAAAATTAAATTCTCGTAATATATTCACTTGTTAAATAATTAACAAGTTCCTATGAAACCAATTATAGCACGACTCAATCATTTGTAAATACTTTTTGATAAATTTTTAACAAATTTTAGATTTAATTTAGAAACGGTGTCGATTTGCATTTTCTATCTGTGTTATGATAGGTCTACGGAACCGCATCATTCATATATGAGATGACCCTGTGCGCATTTGATTACAGCCACCCTGTTATAGATAGAATACCGTACATCGAAGGAGATCTTATGATTCGTGAAGCAACCAATCAGGACTTAGAGGGCCTGTTACAATTATATCTGCATTTACATGAGCTCCAGGTGCCTAAGGTAGACCGGCCGCTACTCACCACCTGGAATAAGATTCTTGAGAATGAGGATTACCACCTGATTGTGGCCGAGGAAGATGGCAGGATTGTATCTTCCTGCACCTGCCTGATTGTTCCCAATCTGACAAGGCAAGGCACTCCCTATGCCCTCATTGAGAATGTAGTCACCCATGAAGATTACAGAGAACGGGGCCTGGCAAGCGCCTGCATGGAATACGCATCAGAACTGGCAACAAGAGCCGGTTGCTACAAAATCATGCTCACAACCGGCTCTCAGGATCCTAATGTTCATGCTTTCTATCAGAAGCATGGCTATTCAAGTAAGGACAAGACCGCCTACAACAAATCCCTTAAGGAAGTCACCTGGCGGTAAAATAGTAAGCTACTACCCCCGTCCCTTGGGTTTAAAAAGTGGCAGAACCTCATATCGTCTTCTAACCTCTCGAACCACGCGGTTAATATCATTGGAATCAATTAACACATCATACTGATCGGGAATGGAGCCGAACGTAACGACTCTGTCTAGGGATGTGTATTCCTTCAGATAGTCAATCATATTGGCCTTGGTGGCATTTTTGCTGTATATCTTAATATACGCATATCCGGGATAATCATTGGAATCGTACATCAGAACATTTAACTTCTCAAACACAACGGAGCCTTTTAACTTATCATAGAATCTTGCTATTTTATCCTTTTGATCGAGAAGCATAAAATACACAACATACTCATCATTCGGCAGCGGCCTTCTTACATAATTGCGAAGGGGCGACGTTCTTAATTTCTCTACCAGATGCCGATTCACCTCATCCTCAACGTCATCATAGTAGATTACCAGCATGTCATCGATGATTACGTTGGCATAACTGCAGATATTCTCATGATTTATCAAGTCAACAATTTTCGCCGATTCATCCGGCGAAATAACATATACCTTAAGATAAGTTCCCGTCTTGGTGTCATATAGTGCCGCACCATTCATTGCGATTACAGGGAGCTTCAGATTAATATCTCTAACTGCTTCCATAATTGACGCCGGTGTTCGCATTGTGGAGATTGCAAAATTCAGGCCGTCATCAATCATACGATTTAACTCGACTTTGCTGAACTGACTGAGCATATACTTCTTATCCAGTAATACCTCATCAAGTCCCGAAATAAATAAGGTCTCTTTATCCGGGTGTGCGCAGAGTCTTACATCGTTGATTGCAATTCCCACAACAATTCCAATCATGGTATCCAAGAATCGGTTCCATACAAATAAGTATGGATTCGCATCCGCTACATGATTAATTACAATGCTAAGAAATACAACGCAGGAGAAATAAGAAGCCTGCTGTTTCTTGATTAATACCGTTGTATATAATACCGCAACAATAAGCAGGGATACCAGACCATCCTCAATCAATTCATGTGCAAATCCGTTCTGTGCAATAATAGGATATACAATTAAATAAATCAGGCCATAGAGAGCACCGACGATGGTACCTAACGTCCTCTGAATGGCGTTCCTTTTTGTATTACTGCGATACATTTGAATGCACCACAGCGCAGCCAATTGAGAATAGAACACCATTCCCTGACCGCCGCGAAAGTAGTCGATTACGAAACAAATTGCCACGGCAAGGGCAGATTTGATAATTCTCATACCGATTCCGGGCAATTTGATTCTCTTTTCCGTTTGTATTGTCATTACAATTCTTCCGGTAATTTGTGAATTAAATAAATACGAGCTCCGTAGCACCAAGAATACTCTCTGTACTTGCAACAGCTGAGTATGGTGTATATTTACCGGTTACTCCTCCTGTAGAAAAGCTTTGTATCATTAATTCGAAGCGAATGCCTTCGCCTTCAATTTTAATCACATGGGTGTTTGTGGACACTGCAGGATCCGCAACAATTCTAGAATGTGTTTTGTCAAATCCAATACCTGCCAGAGCAATTGTTGCATGTACATTTACATTTCTGGGATATAATGCACAAGCCTCTCTGGTACTGCCGTCGAAGAGAACGGTCTTGGGCATATCAGCCTCATGACCCAGGCTCTTAGGGTTCTTGGTTGTCTCAATGCATACCGAATCAATAATGGATCTTCCTGCGAAGATTCCATCCACGCCAATGATTGCTCCATGGGGAATGTAGACTCTTCTTCCGTATTTGCGAGCCAGTTCCTTGGTCTTATTATAGAATGCTTCATCGGAAAAGGCGGTAACTGAGAATACCATTACATCAGCATGCTCTAAGTAGAGCGCCATGTTCTGCTTCAATATATCTGCTGTTGCGGTCTCAATTAC
Organism: Lachnospiraceae bacterium; assembly: GCA_045616705.1. Classification (GTDB taxonomy): domain Bacteria; phylum Bacillota; class Clostridia; order Lachnospirales; family Lachnospiraceae; genus UBA2868. Next base: position 2,736 of record JAZLHG010000490.1, read on the forward strand.
CAAATCGGTATCCTGAAGCAACTGTGCATCGCAGGAATCAACCACCGGAATATCCGTCTCCTGCTTATAGAAAGGATCCTGAATAAATGTGATTTGTACATCCTCTCTTCCACCGATTTCGCCAAGAATGGTTCCGCCGATTTTACCGCAGCCGAGAAAACCTATTTTTTTCACTGTAACTGCCTCCCTTTTATCGATATCTATTGACAAGTTCCAATGTTCTCTCGATTGCATCATGCGCCTTCTTCGCATCCTGAGAGAAATTCAGACGGAAATGACTGGTGAACTGAGGTCCGAACTCTGTTCCGGGTGTAACCGTTACAGCAGCCTGCATCCTCAGTATTTTAACGAAATCTTTCATATCCACTGTTAATCCGTCAACACGAGGGAAAATATAACTTCCGCCCTCTGTTCTTCTGCAGCTGACACCTTCTGTTCTTGTGAACATATCCATAAGGTCATCTCTGATTGCCTGATGGGCAGCCACGCGCTCCTTCATCCAGCCTTCAGGCTCACTAAACCAGGTCTTAAACACTGCCTGATTGTATCCTGCACAACGAAGGGATACGATAGCCTGCAGTTTCTCCATTCTGGCAATTAACATAGGAGAACCAAATGCCACACCAAGTCTGAATCCGCTAAGAGACTCTGTCTTGGAGGGTCCGATAATGGTAATTAAGTTGTCAGGGTTTACAATGCCCTGTGCTCTTAAATGGGTATAGGTTCTTCCATCGAAAATCTGACGGGAATATAATTCATCAACAATGACAATTGCGCCATACTTCTCTGCAAGTTTGGCAATTTCAAGAATTTCTTCTCTGGAATAAATTACACCTGTAGGGTTATTGGGATTGGAGAACTGAAATACCTTAACGCCATCCTTGAAGCCCTGCTCCAGCTGCTCTAAATTGATTCCACTTATGCCATCCTTCTCAGCGGATACATAGTCCATTTCAATGGGTACAATAACGCCATCGAAGAACTCAACCAGTTTGCGGTTAGCGAAGTAATCCGGCTCTACAATTGCAACCTTATCACCTCTACCGATTACAGCGCCCATGGCAAGGAACAGTGCACCCTGGGTTCCGGGTGTAAGAATCAGGCCGTCCTGTGCATTCACCGGAGCACCGGTGAAAGTAGCCAGCTTCATTGCCAAATCTTCTCGAATCGCATTCTTACCACGATATTCTGTATAAGCCTGTGCGCCACCAATGGCATAACCTTCGTTATATGCTTCAATTGCTCCGGGAGTGGGAACAAAAGCATTTACATCTCCATGAGAGAAATCTACCGGAAGTCCGGGAATTACATCACCAATCATCTTAAGATTGGCTACAGCCTGGCGAACCTCCTGACCGGGTGCATTATCAACTCCGAGCTTTGCATATTTTTCTGTAATATAGTCCATACTTATTCTCCTTACGCTTAAATTTATTATTTTCCCTTGGGGGTATTAGTTAGGGGTATTGGATTCTGTGAAATAATCTCGAATCACATCAACCACATACTGCATTTCCGTTTCGGTATATCTCTGATCGCACTGCAGCATCAAACTGTGTTTTGTCATATATGCGGCATACTCCGTCGGAACGTAATACTGAATCGGCAGAATCCACTGAATCTCACCAATGACGCCTCGTGCAGCCAAGAAATCATAAAAAGCATCTCGATTCTCTACCATCACAACGAATCCAAACGGAACATACTGATCCTCGTCACTTAATCTTGGTCCAAATACTTCTAAGCGGTCCATGCCTTGCAGATGATCCCACAGAAACTGGTAATTATTCCTACGCCTAATCCTGTTCTCCTCATGATCACAATGGAAAAAGATATTCTGTGAAGCCTGGGTCATCTTCTTGGCTCTGAAATCATAGTACCTGGCTTTATTCGCCTCTTTCTCAAGAAGCAGGTAATCCTGAACATTGCGGTTCTGATTCTGCTCGAAGTATTTGCGCTCCAATGAAATAATCATCTGGCGATAAACCGCCTCGTCATACCCGTCTTCCAACTCTACGATGTCAAAAGGAACGCCATCTCTTGCTGCAGCAACTCCGCCATCCGTTACCGGATACCATTTTCTCGTACTCATTACCACATAATCCCCGAAACCGATTTGACCGGGTGCGGTGGATAATAATGCCTGGGTCAAATCTTCAACAATGGCAAGATGATACTGCTCTGCCAGTTCCTTGATGCGTTCAACAACGTATCTCGGCTGCGGAATTCCAAAGTAATGAATCAAATAAATAACCTTAGTCTCATCTGTAATCTTGGATTCCAGATCATCCACATCGATAATGAGATCCTCGTTAATCCGATATACACAGAACTTCACATCCGCTGCCTCGAGCGCATTAAATACCGAAATGCAGTTATATTCCGGAACCAGAACTACGCTGTTCTTAGGCAGTTTCAAGCCATGCTCAAATACATAGGTTGTTGCCGTTCTTCCGTTATTGGTATAAACCTTACGGTTATACTTGCTGTCTACATCGAAATAAAACGGGAAATCCTGATGATCGCTCTCTTTGTGAATCAAATTGACATCTACATCAAACATGCCACCAATTAACATCAAATCACCTCTACTGTTCCAGCTTTGCCACCACTTTACGGGCTGCATATAAAAATGCTGCAATGTCTGTTTCCGACACATAGCCCATAGTTCCCACTCTAAACGTTCTATCGAAGAGGTCAGCCTGTCCGTTATAGATTTCAATTCCGAAATCTTCTTTTAATGCAGCCACAAAGGCAGGACTCTTCTCATAGTAAAATGTATTTACAGACTTGGAAGCATACTTGGCATCGTGGGCAAATAAGTGAATTCCCAGCTCAGCAAGACCTGCAACCACCATTTCAGAGAACTTGGTATTTCGCGCAATAACTTCATCAATACCTTCCTCTACAATCATTTTCACACTCTCGTTTAATCCAATAATGGAATAAATTGCCGGTGTCCAAGGATGCTGGCCCTTTCTTCCAAAGTCTCTGGCCTTGGTCAGGTCGAAGTAGAAGCGGGGTAACTTCGCGGTTTCGGTTGCCTTCCATGCTTTGTCGGATAAGCAGATTACCGCTGTTCCCGGTGCACCCATTAATGCCTTCTGAGAGCTTGCGAACGCAATGTCTACATGCCATGCATCCATTGCAAAGTCAATTGCTCCGATTCCGCTAACAGTATCTACAACAAGCAAAGCGCCTGTATCCTTAAGGGCTTCACCAAACGCCTGTATATCGCTTGTTACACCGGTAGCACTTTCGTTATGTACAACAAATACACCCTTTGTATTCTCTGTAACCAGAGCCATTACTTCCTCAACCGAAGCAACTTCACCCTGGGGCTTCTCAACACGCTTAACCTGAAGACCGAATGCATCCGCCATGTCTGCCATTCTTGCACTGAATACACCAAGTACAACCACAACTACCTCATCTCCTGCGGAGAAACAGTTCTCAATGGCCGCTTCCATTGCAGAAGTACCTGATCCTGTCAGAACCATGACATCGTTTTGGGTCTTAAATACCTTTTTCAGGTTCTCATTTAATTCCTTTGTGATATCTTCAAATTCCTGGGAACGATGGAAAATAATCTGACGGTCCATCGCTTTAATCGCTTTTTCAGGAATGGCAGTAGGTCCTGCCATTAACATGATTTCTTTTTTCATATTCATTCGCCTCACGATCTTATTTCTATATCTGAAGAACGCCGTCCTTCATCACCAAAACGCCATCAATTTCCACATCCGGATTGCGGTATACGGTATCAATATGCACACCGGCTGCATTTAAGCCACCGGCATCTGCATTATGTCCGAATCCGAAGTGACAGGTTCCATAGGCGCCTTCATCTTCTAACATGGATCCCTTCAAGGTAGCCTTGTCATTTAAGCCCATGCCAAACTCAGCAAGTACACAGTTATTGGGATTGGTAGAAATCTTAAGCAGTTCCTTAAATTTCTCTGTCTGGGCACCACCAATGAATTCTGCAATTCTGCCGTTTTTAATTACCAGCTTGCATTCTTCGTTGATCACACCGATTTCCGGCATAGGAATGCTTCCATCCACAACAACAATACCTTCCGATTCCTCTTCAATGGGAGATACATTCACCTCGATATTTGGAGGTGATCCCCAGGTTCCGCTTGTTCGGCATACACCGGACACCTCATTACCGACTCTTCCCTCTACATGAAGCTTCACATCGGTTCCGGCCTTGGTTGTTACATGAATATATTTCGCCTCGGACAAGATATCCTGCATTTTCTTCACTGTTTTATAAATCTCTAAGAAATCCGCATCCAGTGCACCGCCCTTTTTCATCATATCCGGAGTGTAATCAGGCATACTGATAAATCTTGCTCCATTTTCATTGGCTGCGATTCTTGCATCTGAATGAGACAAGGAGAATCTGGTGGGCGCAAATATCACATCTACCCCAAGCATCGCTTTGGATATAGCCTCTGTAGGGTCCTCACCGTGGGTGCTTCTGGGTTCCATGATACAAATACTATATTCAGCGCCGATGCTATTCACCGCATATGCAAGAACTTTTGCATATTCAATATTATCGGTATCACATACAATCAGTGCTTTCTCCTCCGGCTTTAATCCTGCATTAATCTGTGCAAGCCGAAGTGCACCATGCAACATTTCAAGATTTTTCATTATAAAACGCCTCCCTATAACCTCACAATTTGATGTGTGTCTGCTGACTGATAAATCGCATCCGTCAACCTCTGGACCTCGTATCCGTCATAAATATCCGGGTGTGTCGGAGTTCCTGTACTAACCGCATGAATCAAATCATAGACACTGGCAACATGATATCGAATCCAATCGATGGTCACCCGCGGTGGCGGGAAAATAGCATCTCCGCCATATTTCTGTGTTGTTTCAATCTGTTTAAATCCACCTAAGCCACCCATAGGCTCTTTCGCATCTTCATTGCTGAAGAAGGAAATGACATTGGCATTGGCATGATCGAACTTAATGGTTCCCTTTTCTCCATAGATTTCAAAGCTGAAATCAACACCCGAGCCTGCTGCCACCTGTGATAACAGCAGATTGCCCATAATCTCATCATGGCACAGCAGCTGCACATTGATGATATCCTCAATTTCTACCGGTTTCATTTCCGAAGGGTTCTCTTTCAGCGGTCTCTTCTTAAAATGCGTCTTCTTCTGGGCGAATACCTCTTCCACATCGCCAACCAGATATCGAATTAAATCCAGTGCATGGGTTCCCATGGCGTATAAGACGCCACCGCCTGATAAAGACTTGGTAGACTGCCAGCTAATAGGACGGGCA
>JAZLHG010000491.1:0-2836 GCA_045616705.1 Lachnospiraceae bacterium
ATAATGAACTGTCGTTAGGTTATGTTCATGGCATGAAGAAGACGGAAGACTTCAGAGTGTTCCGTCATGATTCTATGCCTGAGAAGCGAGTAGAACTTCATTGTCATACCAAAATGAGTGATATGGATGCTGTATCTGATGTAGCAACTATTATCAAACGAGCTGCAGATTGGGGACATTCTGCAATTGCAATCACAGATCATGGTGTTGTACAGGCTTTTACGGATGCTTTTCATGCACTGCCCAAGATTCGTGAGAAACATCCGGATTTCAAGTTGATTTATGGTGTAGAAGGATATTTGGTTGATGATACGACAGAGATTGTAACCAATGAGAAATCCTATGATTTAGATAGCAGATTTGTATTCTTTTCCCTTAAGGCAACCGGTGTATCCGCATATAAGAATCAGATTATTGAGCTTGCTGCAGTAGCCATTGAGAATGGTAAGGCCGTAGATCGTTTTGTACAGTTAATTAATCCGAAGGAACCGATTCCCTATAACGTGGAGAAGGAAACAGGAATCAGTGACGCCATGGTTGTGGATATGCCTTATTTAAGCGAGGTACTTCCTGAATTTATTGACTTTATCGGCGATGCTGTACTAGTGGCTCATGATGCACCGTATCAGCTTAATTTCCTTACGAAGAAGGCGGAGAGTCTAGGTATCCACAAGCAGTTTACCTGCATTGATACAGCCGGTCTATCCAGAATGCTACTGACAAATATTGCCAAATTCAGAATTGATAATGTATGTAAGCATCTCAAAATAGATCTGCAGGGACATCGGGGACAGGATGAAGCGGAAGCAGGCTCTCGTCTGTTCCTTAAGTTTATCGACCGGCTTAAGGAGAGGGGCATTACCGATATTAACCGGATTAATGAAGCCGGCCAGACTTCTGTCGATAAGATTATGAAGTCCAGATACTATCATGTTATTATTCTTGCCAAGAATGAACTGGGAAGGATTAATCTGTATAAGCTGATTACGTTATCGCACCTGAAATACTATCATTCAAGGCCCCGTATTCCCAAAAGTGTGCTGCAGCAGTATCGAGAAGGATTGATTATCGGTGGTGCTTGTGAACAGGGTGAGGTGTTTAGAGCTCTGCTTGAAGAACTACCGGATTCGGATGTGGCAAGAATTGTTAATTTCTATGACTATTTGGAAGTGCAGCCTATTGGAAATAATGCTTTCCTAAAGCGTGAAGAACGCTTTAGTCATATTACGACAGATGATGATTTAATTGCCTTAAATAAAGGGATTATCGAACTGGGCGAACAGTTTAATAAGCCGGTGGTAGCTACCTGCGATACCCATTTCCTAGACCCTTCCGATGAGATTTATCGTCGTATTATTCAGGCAGGCAAGGGATTTGCTGATTGTGATACACAGCCGCCCCTATATCTTCGTACTACAGAAGAAATGATGAATGAATTTGCATATCTGCCTTATGACAAGGCGTATGAAATTGTAGTCACCAATACCCAGATGATTGCGGATATGGTGGATTATATTGAGCCTGTAAGACCGGATAAATGTCCTCCGGTAATTGCGGACTCGGATAAGACGCTAAGGGAGATTTGCTATACCAAGGCCCATGAGATTTATGGACCGACGCTTCCGGAGCCTGTACAGGCCAGACTTGAGAGAGAACTGAATTCCATTATCTCTAACGGATTTGCGGTAATGTATATTATTGCGCAGAAACTGGTATGGAAATCCTTAGAGGATGGTTATCTGGTAGGCTCTCGTGGATCGGTAGGGTCTTCGTTTGTTGCTACCATGGCCGGAATTACAGAGGTTAATCCATTATCGCCACATTATTACTGCAGTAATTGCTATTACTCCGATTTTACATCTGATGCGGTGAAAATGTACTCCGGAAGAGCCGGATGTGACATGCCGGATGCAGTTTGCCCGAAGTGTGGTAGTAAACTTAAAAAAGATGCATTCGATATTCCTTTTGAAACCTTCTTAGGATTTAAAGGAAATAAGGAGCCGGATATTGACCTTAATTTCTCGGGTGAATACCAGGCGAATGCTCATCGATACACAGAGGTAATTTTCGGCAAAGGACAGACATTTAAGGCCGGAACCATTGGTACGGTTGCAGATAAAACAGCGTTTGGTTATGTGAAGAAATATTACGAGGAACGTGGTATTGATAAACGCTCCTGCGAAATTGGTCGAATTTCCGTAGGGTGTACCGGAATCAGACGAACAACCGGTCAGCATCCGGGTGGGATTATTGTACTTCCTCACGGGGAGGAGATTGAATCCTTTACACCCATACAGCATCCGGCCAATGATATGACAACGGATATTGTTACAACGCACTTTGATTATCACTCTATTGACCATAACCTGTTGAAATTAGATATTCTGGGTCATGATGATCCTACCATGATTCGTCGACTTGAGGACCTGACAGGAACCAATCCCAGAGAGGTTCCTCTTGATGACCAGGGTGTAATGTCCTTGTTCCAGAGTACAGAAGCATTGAAGGTAACGCCGGAGGATTTAGGAGGATGCAGACTTGGTTCTTTGGGAATTCCAGAGTTTGGAACCGACTTTGCGATTCAGATGTTAATTGATACCAAGCCCCAGTCATTCTCGGATTTGGTTCGTATTGCAGGACTTGCTCATGGTACGGATGTATGGCTTGGTAATGCGCAGACATTGATCCTGGAAGGAACAGCTACTATTTCTACTGCAATTTGTACCCGTGATGATATCATGACCTATTTGATCAGCATGGGACTGGATAGTTCCATGGCTTTCAGTATCATGGAGAATGTTCGTAAGGGTAAGGTTGCTAAGGGTAAATGTGCAGA
>JAZLHG010000492.1:0-3113 GCA_045616705.1 Lachnospiraceae bacterium
TGGCAGCAGATCGGATATATGATGATCATTTATATTGCGGGATTACAGTCTATTCCGGAAGACTATCTGGAGGCGGCTAAGATTGACGGAGCAAATGACAGACAGATTCTGTTCCGCATTAAGATTCCCAATGTAATGCCCTCCATTACAATTTGTTCCTTCTTAACCATCACCAATGGATTTAAACTGTTTGATCAGAACTTGGCATTAACAGGCGGTGAACCTGCTCATGCATCTGAAATGATGGCATTAAATATTTACAATACTTTTTATAGCAGAACCGGTGCACAGTGGAAGGGATACGGACAGGCCAAGGCAGTTATTTTCTGCATCATGGTTATTCTGATTTCTCTGATTCAGCTTAAGTTCACCAAGTCTAAGGAGGTGCAGCAGTAATGAATAAGAAGAACAAGATTGGCGATACCGCGTTATTTATTTTCTTATGTGTGCTGGCAGTTGGCTGGATCTATCCGGTATTTATGATTCTGATTAACTCTCTTAAGGGAGATAAATACATCAGCACCAATACTGCATTTAAACTGCCCACCGCAGAGAGCTTCTATGGTCTTAAGAACTATAAGGAAGCGTTGTTATCTCAGGGATTTGCTTCTGCATTCGGTTATAGTTTGGTGATTACAATTTCATCAGTTGTTCTGATTCTGGTATGCACATCCATGTGTGCATGGTATATTACCAGAGTTAACAGCTTCTTATCTAAGGCAAGCTATGGCTTATTTGTATTCTCCATGGTTGTGCCCTTCCAGATGTTAATGTTCACATTGTCTTCTACAGCAGACAGATTAAATCTGGATACACCTTATAAGATTTGCATTATCTATTTGGGATTCGGAGCGGGACTTGCGGTGTTTATGTTCACAGGATTCATGAAGTCAATTCCTCTTGAAATCGAAGAAGCAGCCATGATTGACGGCTGCAATCCTCTCCAGACCTTTTTCGAGATTATTCTTCCGATTCTGAAGCCTACATTAATTTCTGTAGGTATTCTTGAGACCATGTGGTTATGGAACGACTATCTGCTTCCTTACCTTGTTCTGGACCGTAAGAAATATACAACAATCCCCATCCTGATTCAGTACTTCAAGGGTAGCTACGGCCACGTGGCTATGGGTCCTATGATGGCTTGTATCATGATGACAGTATTACCGATTATTATTATTTATATCTGTTTGCAGAAATATATTATTAAGGGTGTATTAGCCGGAGCGGTTAAGGGTTAATACCGGAGGAGTTATGAGAAAAAGTGGAATATTGATGCCCATTGCATCCCTTCCCGGGAAGTATGGCATCGGTACTTTTGGTAGAAATGCATATCGTTTTGTGGATCGTCTTCAGGCTGCAGGTCAGTCCTACTGGCAGATTCTTCCCCTAGGACCTACCGGGTACGGAGACTCTCCTTATCAGGCCTTTTCCACCTTCGCAGGCAATCCTTACTTCATTGATTTGGAACTTCTGATTGAGGAAGGACTTCTTACAGAAGAAGAGTGTAATGGTTACGACTTCGGTAGTAACGATATCGCAATTGACTATGAGAAGATTTATTTATCAAGATTCCATGTATTAAGACTTGCGTATGAGAGAAGCAATCATAGGGATTCGGAGGAATATAAACAGTTTATCTGTGAGAATGCATTTTGGCTGGATGATTATGCGCTGTATATGGCGGTGAAGAATGCCAATGGTGGTGTAAGCTTTATTCAGTGGGAAGATGGTATTCGTTTTCGTAAGCCTGAAGCACTTGAGAACTGTCGTAATCAGTATGCTGATGAGGTGGATTTTTTCCGCTTCCAGCAGTTTGTGTTCTTCAAACAGTGGAACAATCTTAAGAGATATGCCAACGAGCGTCAGATTCAGATTATCGGAGACATTCCGATTTACGTAGCCTTTGACAGTGCCGATACCTGGGCGAATCCCAGTCTCTTCCAGTTTGATGAGAATGGACTTCCCATTGGTGTTGCGGGCTGTCCGCCTGATGGCTTCTCTGCAACAGGTCAGTTATGGGGCAATCCTTTATATCGTTGGGACTATCATAAGAGTACCGGATATGCATGGTGGATTAGCAGAATTAAACAGTGTTATAAATTATATGATGTGATTCGAATCGATCATTTCAGAGGATTTGATGAGTACTATGCGATTCCTTATGGGGATCCTACTGCTGAGAATGGTAGGTGGCAGAAGGGTCCCGGGTATGATTTGTTCATAGAGATTAAGAGTCAGCTTGGTGATGTGGAGATCATTGCTGAAGATTTAGGATTCCTGACAGATACTGTTCTGAAATTGGTGGAAGACACCGGATTCCCGGGAATGAAGGTACTTCAGTTCGCTTTTGATTCCAGAGAAGAAAGTGATTACCTTCCTCATAATTATAAACAGAACTGTGTGGTCTATACAGGAACCCATGATAATGATACAATACTTGGATGGTATGATTCTATTTCCGATACGGATCGAAATTTTGCCATTCGTTATCTGAATAACGGAGATCACGAGCGAAGCCGTATTCCGGAAGATTATATCAGATTAGCGATGGGATCTGTTGCGAAGCTGTGTATTATTCCGATTCAGGACTATCTGGGTCTTGGTAAGGAAGGCAGAATCAATATACCGTCAACCCCCAGTGGAAACTGGTGCTGGAGAATGAGAGATGATGCTTTCTCCGAAGAAATCGCCCATAACATGTATCGCATTACCAGATTGTATAGCAGATTGTAGTTGTCAGTAGAGGATTTAGAGTTGGAACCAATAACGATTAAGGATATAGCAAGAATATGTCAGGTGGGCGTCAGTACGGTATCCCGTGCCCTAAACAATCATCCGGATATCAACCCCGAGACCAGGGAGAAGATTCTGAGTGTGGTGAAAGAGTACGGATTTGTACCTAACAACAGTGCCCGCAATTTGAAGATTACCGACTCTAAAACGATTGCCATTCTGGTAAAAGGTCTTGCGAACCCGTTCTTCATGAAGATGATTAACGTCATGGAGCGCGAGATTCAGAAGAAGAAATATTCCATGGTTCTTCAGCATGTAGAGGCTGAGGACGATGAGGTCGAGGTAGCTGTTGAACTGATTAAGGAGAAGAGACTGAAGGG
>JAZLHG010000493.1:0-5469 GCA_045616705.1 Lachnospiraceae bacterium
CCACAAGCTTAGCGGAAATGGATTCCAAATGCTTGGGAATGACATTACGAATCATCACATCACCCTTGGTAATTGCTGCTGCGAACATAAATGTTCCTGCCTCAATCTGATCGGGGATAATGGAATAATTGGTTCCATGCAGCTTCTCAACACCCTTAACACGAATCACATCCGTGCCGGCGCCCTTAATGTTGGCACCCATGCTGTTTAAGAAGTTGGCCACATCAACTACATGAGGCTCCTTTGCTGCATTCTCCAGAATGGTCTGGCCTTCAGCCAGTGTAGCTGCAAGCATCAGGTTGATGGTTGCACCAACTGTAACCACATCCAGATAAATATGATTACCTACCAGCCTCTTGGCACCTGCAATAATGCGTCCGCCTGTAATATCTACAGTTGCTCCCAGAGCTCTGAAGCCCTTGGTATGCTGGTCAATCGGTCTGCTTCCGATATCACAACCACCGGGCAGGGCCACAGTTGCGTGATGATACTTACCAAGCAGTGCTCCCAGCATATAATAGGAAGCTCTTATTTTCTTAATGTATCCTTCATCAATTACGAAGTGATCAATCATGGATGCATTGATCTTAACAGTATGTCTGTCAATTCTCTCCACAATTACACCGATGCTCTCCATGGCCTGAATCAGCACATTGGTATCACGTACGTCCGGCATGTTCTCAATTACAACCGTCTCATCCGTCATAGTTGCTGCAGCAAGGATTCCTAACGCTGCATTCTTCGCACCTGCTATATCAACTTCACCGACAAGGGGATTACCACCCTTTATGATGTATTGTTCCAAAATATTACCTCTAAATCTTGTGTTTGCTGTTCTGTCACAACAAGTTCAAGATGTATTATATAACAAACCCTGCATAATGTAAATGAATCTGCATATTTTCAGAATATTGCACAAATATTACGAAAATATTACAGGAAATGTTACAAATATGTAAAGGGATCTACCTGCGCACCATTCACCAGGATTTCAAAGTGCACATGAGGTCCTGAGCTGACGCCTGTATTACCGCTAAGTGCAATCTTCTCACCCTGCTTCACCGTCTGGTCCACCTTAACTAACACCTTACTCAGGTGCCCGTAGCGGGTGACTTTACCATCCGGATGCACAATATATACACAATATCCGTATCCTGCACCCCATCCGGCTCTGATTACCTTACCACCGGAAGACGCTACAACGCTGGTGCCTACAGGGGTCGCCCAGTCTACGCCCTTGTGGAACGTGGAGGCACCCTTGGTGGGAGCCTTACGTCTGCCGAATCTGGAACTCAACCTTCCGCCGGAAATCGGCTTCAGGAAAGTAGGCGGATCCTGGGTTCCTCTCTCAATAATCTTAGGAATCGCCTCCGCAACAATATTCTCATATACCACACTTCGGCCCTCTTCTACGTCGTTACGATAGAAAATATCCGCTACAACCTTACGGAATCCTGCAACCGGATCCTGCTTCACCTCTGAATGATTGGTATACCAGTTATCATTATCGATATAGATTACATCCGCATCGTAATTCTCTTCATAGTAGATCTCTTCGGTTCGTTTCACCGACAGTTCCGGCTGAGGACAAGTTACACGAACCATATCGCCTACACGAATGGTGGCATTAGCGTTAGGAATGGTCTCCTTGTTCATAGCAATCAGATTCTCAAGAGTCGTTCCATTCTTCTCCGCAATAACAGACAAACTGTCTCCCGGCTCCACTTCGTAAATGGTATCCTTCTCTTCCTTTTTGGTCACCATCTCGATTGCCTCATCCAGACTGCTGACCAGTTCTGCATCTACGAATACCGGCACTACTTCAACATTCTCTGCGAAATCCAGTTCCTTAATTCCGAAGTCAAATCCCTGTAATGCCTGCTTACGGGCTTCTTCGTAGAACTGATCCATTCTGGCAATACCTCCCCCTGTGGGGAAAATCACTTCCGTCCCATTCATACTTTCCAGCTCTTCCGTCTTATACACCTGGGTGGTCAATACGTTCAACTCTCTGGTAGGGTCAAGGACCATCTGCACCGTGTAATCATTTGACTCATCATACTTACTCTTGGCTTCCTGAAGAAGGGTCAGCACTTCATCGGCTGTTGCCAGATTTACAGTGAATTCATTAATCTTCACCTCATACACCGGCTTCTTCATATCTCCGGCAGCCTCAGACATCACGGTGTAAATGTTATCAATTACAGTCTCCTCTGTATCATAGTCCCCTATAAACGCATCATCTTCCTCTACCGTAACCAAATATTCCAGTGTCATGAGCCCATCAGTTTCCTTGGCCAAACGTCTTCTGGCTTCGATAATCATATGATCCAGTTGATCTCTCTCACTGATGTCTCCAACCTTCAAATTATTAATGTATACGCTGTATACACTTTTCTGAAGGGAAGAAATCGTATCAATTGCCGGAACAACCATAAAAACGAGCAATGCTGTTACCAGCATTGCTCCATAATGATTTAATTTAATTGTCTTCTTATGTCTTGTTAATACACTCATATACGATTCGTACTCTAGAATAAGAATAAAATCTTCTCACATACCCACAATACAATGTTCATTGCAGTAAGCACCATTGTAATAATGGAGAATATCTTAATGCTTGTCAGGTTACTCTTGGAAGCAACAGAAGCCTGTACTGCCTGCTCATTGATTGCTGCCTGAACATTACGATAGCACTTTACATTCTCTTTATGTACATGGTCTTCCATATCCGCATACATCTTGGTAAGAAAAGCCTTCACATCGAACTCTTCCTTAGCAGGCGCCTCCTCTACAGGAGCTTCTGCCTCTTCAACAGATGCTGCGGGAGCCTCCGCAACTTCCGGCTTCTGAAGCATCACATAGAGTGCTTCTAAGAGCTGCTTATTACCTGCGATTGCTGCAAGGACTTCTTCCTTCATCATCGGATCAATCTGAGCCGGTGCTGATACTACTGCAGGTGTACCGGTAGGCATACTGTTAATCGCCTTCAGGATATTCTGTTCGGATGCATATACCTCATCCTTCACATCGTCAATGCAATCAGCCAGAACTTCTAACTGTTTCGCATTGCTCTGCTCGATAACAGCCTCAACGTCCGGTCCGTAACTCTCCTGGCCATAAGAAGGAGCACTACTACGTCCTCTCTCATAACGATCAGGTCTGTCATAACGGTCTCTCATTCCACGATCTGACATTCCGCGGTCTGACATACCACGCTCCGGCATCTTGCGATCTCTTCCGTTGAATCTGTCTCTGTATCCGTCCATAGCAACCTCCAATTTCAGTATATCAAATGAGCATAAAGCACCCATTTATATGCATATAGTTTGTTATATTGTAACATCGATTTATTTAGAATACAAGGAAGATTAGCGACGAAGAACAAGAAAATACGCCAAGAAAAGATGTCGAAAAATGTAACCGAATCATCCCCGGCTGCGCCAAAATACCCCCAGAAATGAGGAGTGCCCAGGTGGATGAGAGTCACCTGGGCAATATTATGAAAAAATTTATCTAGATGTCTGACTGGTTATGTCCATTTCCTTTGGACAAGTTAATATTACCAATTACTTATGAACAAATTATGAACAAACTGTTAACATAGCATAAATTTGTTCAAAAAATTTCCGAAATCAAACTCCCGTATGTGCATTTTGCACAATAAGCTGAGAAATCGCAGATTTCTCTGCTCACAGTCGAAGGACCGTAGGTCGTTCGATTCACAGCTGAAGGGCCGCAAGCCGCTCTGCTAGTCTTCTATCTGCGCATCAATCGCCATCTGGATCTCTTCGTTTAATGACATCATCATCTCATCCAGAACAGATACCATCTGTGCACATTCAAAGAGCTGCTGCTTAATATGAGCCGGTGCATTCTGCTCCAGCTTATAATTCATCTTGTGCTCTAAGCTTGCCCAGAAATCCATGGCAACGGTACGAATCTGAACCTCAACCTTGGTATCAACCACACTATCCGATAAATAAATCGGCACACTGACGATCATGTGGTAACTCTTATATCCGCTATCCTTAGGATTCTGAATATAGTCCTTAACACTTAATACCTTCAGGTCACTCTGGTTCGAAAGCATCTCTGCAATACGATAGATATCAGAAGTAAAGGAGCAGATTACACGGATACCCGCTATATCATTTACATACTCCTTCATATTCTCAATGGTGGATTCTAATCCTTTATTCTTAAGCTTACGTACAATTCTCTCAGGAGACTTAATACGGGACTTGATATGTTCAATGGGATTATATTGGTGAATATGCTGAAACTCGTCATTCAGAATCTCAAGCTTGGTTCCCACTTCCTTCAGCGCTGAGTTGTATAGCAGCATGGTAGTCTGCCAATTATCAATCTCGGTGTTGTTCTTGGTTCTCGTGTCTCTAAATTCCAAATTTATACTACTCCTTGTCATTCATACATACAGTCCAAATTGTCTGACTATATCACTTTGCAACTATATTATATCATACCCATAATCCCAAAGGGTGATTTTCACAAAAAGTTAATAGAATTTTGATAAATTATGATATACTGACAGAAACTACCAAATGTGAGGTATAACGATGTTTCGCTTATGGGGACGTACTTTTTCCAACAACCACATGATTCGGGATACAGTAATCTGCGATGATACCAAGGATACTCGTACCCATAAGATTTTTAACGCCCTAGAGAAGATTTGTTATGAATTCGATCTGAGCAAGCCCATTTGGCTGGACACCAACATTTCTGAATTCAAGAAGACATCCAAGGCCCGTTTCAGACAGGACAGCTTCATCGACGAAATCGATTTCGACTATTTAGAAATACAGGTTATTGAGGAGGATGCCGAGATTTACCAAAGGTAAATCTCGGCTTTAAGAATCGGCTTCGCAGAAGACGATTCTATCCTTAAGCCTCGGCGCCTAAGAAACAAATCTCTCAGATTTGTTTCTACCTTTAACATATGAATTAATCTGTCGTAATTCAACGAGCGATATTTCTTTATCGCAAAAGGAGCGAAGCTTATGCTTCGCTCCTTGCCATATCTACCTGCTGCAGACTTCCAACGCCACCATTCTCATAAAGGAATACTCCCGTTTGCCTGATATAGGCATTGGTTGCATTGTTGTCTCTTCGGTTTAACGAAAACTGAGTCGCTGCACTTCCCAGATACATAGCACCTACACCCTTTTCCTTCAGGGTATATGTTTTCACATTGCCATCTGAGTCGAAAGTCATGATTTTCAGCTTGCTGAAGATCTCATCTGCTTCATCAATCCAGCCATTGTGATCTGAGTCATATTTACTCAAATCATAGAAGCCGTTGCCACTCTTTGTTCCAAACAGTTCCGAACCATCATTAATCTCGCCGTCGCCGTTTAAATCAAGTGCTAAGAAGCCGCTTCCTGCTCCCAGTCTGGAGATTTCATCCATAGTGCCGTCCGCATCCAGATCAAAATAAAATTTCTG
>JAZLHG010000494.1:0-7248 GCA_045616705.1 Lachnospiraceae bacterium
CATGGGGGCCAATACCGAAGATATCGGTGGTAAGGCATACGGCCAGATGCTCCTCCGTCTTCCGGACGATGAACAGGCCCAGACCAGAATTCTGAGATACATGGATGAGAAGAATGTGAAATATGAGGAGGTAGATGGCTAATGGATTGGTTTAATATGTATGGAACAGCTATTATCTCCACCCTGAAGGTTACCGTAATCAGTTTCGGTATTTCCTATTTACTGGGACTTCCTTTAGGCGTTCTTCTATATGGAACTGCTTCCGGAAGTATTTTCCCTAATAAGCCCTTAAGCGCGGTACTGGACGTCATCGTCAATATTATACGTTCCATTCCGTTTATTATTCTGCTGGTTATGATTCAGCCTCTGGCCAAAATCGTTGTAGGTTCCAAGATTGGTGATAATGCATTTATTTTCTATCTGATTGTTGCATCATTCCCCTATGTGGCCCGTATGATTGAATCTTCTCTTCGCGAGGTGGATCCGGGTGTAATTGAAGCCGCCCAGTCCATGGGTTCCAACAACTGGCAGATTGTTACCAAGGTTATTATTCCGGAAGCCAAACCTTCACTGATTGTTGGTGCAGCCATTGCCATTACAACCATTTTGGGTTATACTCCCATGGCATACCTGATTGCAGGAAGTGGACTTCTTGGTCAGTTGGCAATTCAGTACGGTCTCTACCGTTTTGATTCGAAGATTATGTATATCTCTTCCCTGCTTCTGATTATTCTGGTTCAGATTATGCAGGTAACATTTAATTATTTCGCTAAGAAGACTGACCGCAGAATTCGCAGTTAATTATTACTTGAACCTGACACCCCATTGTGGTGATGGTATAGATATTTGGAAGGAGAATATTATGAAAAAGAAAATTTTATCAGTTGTTGTTGCAGCGCTGGCATTCTGTGCGCTTACAGCCTGTGGCACAAGCAAGGAAGACTCTACCATCGTTGTAGCAGCTTCTTCAACACCTCATGCAGAGATTCTTGAGCAGTGCGTTCCCATCCTTGCAGAACAGGGATACACTCTTGAGATCAAGGTTATGGATGACTACATTATCCCTAACACATCCACAGAGAGCGGCGATGTAGATGCCAACTATTTCCAGCATCAGCCTTATCTTGATGATTTCAATGCAAGCAATGGTACACATCTTGCAACAGTTGCTCGTGTTCACTATGAGCCCTATGGAATCTATGCAGGAACTGTAGACAGCATCGATGCAATTCCCGATGGAGCAGCAATTGCAGTTCCCAACGATACCACCAATGAAGCGCGTGCTCTTCTGCTTCTTGAGGCAAACGGTATCATCAAGTTAAAAGATGGCGTTGGTCTTACAGCAACCAAGAACGATATTGTTGAGAATCCTAAGAACGTTGATGTTCTTGAGATGGAAGCAGCACTTGTTCCCAACCAGTTAGATGAAGTAGCCGTTGCGGTAATCAATGGTAACTATGCAATTGAAGCAGGACTTAAGGTATCTCAGGCACTTGCAGCTGAGAAGGCAGATTCTGAGGCAGCTCAGACCTACGCTAACATCTTGGTTGTTAAGGAAGGCAATGAGGATCTTCCTAAGATTCAGGCACTTTCTAAAGCTCTTACATCAGATGCAATTAAGGAGTATATCTCTGAAACCTATGACGGTGCAGTTGTATCTATTTTCTAATTGTTTCACAAACATAATTACAAATATTACAGACAAAACAAGGCCATGTTCAACTGAACATGGCCTTCTTATTATTCCACTTCCTGCTAGCCTACGATAATATTCTTCTCATACATCTCTATAGGAAGTAACGCCTTATAATGCTGTTTATATAAGCTGCGAATTTGATCAGGAGAGTGTTTCTCCTTCATGGGTTCCATCATCATCTCTAAGAGAAGGAATGGTGCTCCGAAACAGACTGCAGTTGCTCCACTGTCAACCACTCCGTTTCTTAAATAGAACCCATATCTTCTGGTTCGAAGAATTCTGGTTGCTTCATCTTCTGACAATGCCGGATTCTCAACCTCAATAATCAAACTGTCCGCATCCTTAAACTGCTCATGCAGAAGTGTTAAAATGTACGAACCAATCCCTTCATTCCTGCGATTCTCATCAACCGCAAGGTAATCAAGGAAATAATCTTCCGTCCCTGCAAGACGCACAAGATACGCATATCCAAGCATACGCTGATGTTCATCCATCAGGCCATAACAACGGTAGGTTCCTGCTTCTACAGCCTTGAGAATCATCGGCAGCGGCTTAACCTCATTGGGCGGAAAATCCCGCTTCATCCTGGTATTATAATTCTCTTCAATCTGTTCTGTCGTTAATAGTTCAAGTTCCATCTCGGGTTCTGTTGCACCCCTTTAATGATCTATTTGTTTATAAGCCAACACCTGCTGCAATATCAGCCTGCATATCAATAACAGCCTGACGGGATGCATCCGCATAATTTTCTTCACCGAAAGAAGCATATTTGTCCATTTTGTAAGCTGCGATAATTCCACGAGAGCTGTTAACAATAGCACCCAATCCGTCTGCATTGAAGAAAGGCTTCAAATCCGAGCCCTTACCGCCCTGTGCGCCGTAACCGGGAACCAGAATATAGGTCTTAGGCATAATATCCCTAAGAATCTTACCCATTTCAGGATAGGTTGCACCTACAACCGCACCTACATAGCTGTAAGCATCTCCCATGCACTCACTACCCCACTGATGCACCTTCTCGCCAACAATCTCATAAAGCGGACGGCCATTTGCATCCTGAAGGAGTCTGTCCTGGAATTCACCGCTACTGGGATTCGAAGTCTTAACCAGTACGAAGATACCCTTCTTCTCTTCCTTACAAACCTTAATAAACGGATCCACGCCGTCACTTCCCAGGTAAGGATTCACCGTAGCGAAGTCCTCATCAAATCCTGCAAAACGATTCGTACCAACCTGCACCTTGCCCAGATGTCCGATTGCATACGCCTCTGATGTGGAGCCGATGTCACCTCTCTTAATATCACCGATTACTACAAGACCAAGTTCCTTGGCATAATCAACTGTCTTCTTGTAAGCAATCAGTCCCTCAATACCAAACTGCTCATACATGGCAATCTGAGGCTTCACAGCAGGAATCAGGTCATGTACTGCATCAAGGATTCCCTTGTTATATTCCCAAATTGCTTCTCCGGCACCCTTCAAAGTCTCTCCATACTCCTTGTAAGCTTTCTTCTGAATATAATCAGGAACGAAAGCTAACTTAGGGTCAAGACCTACAACAATAGGCGCATTGGTCTTCTTAATGTTCTCAACCAGTTTGTTAATCATAATTGCTCTCCTTTATTCTATGGGTGGTTCTTCATTCACCTCAATTTATCACTTTCTATTTTATCACATTTCCCCGGCTTTGTAGAAACGATATTTCCCAGCATACAAGTTTGCCGTCAATTATCCCAATCAATCGAGTAGGCTGACTCCTACTCGATATCCACTATGTGGATAACAACAAACGGGATTGGCAATTGCCAATCCCGAAAATAATAATCATCCTATTGTATTCCCTACACCAGAATACCTACATGCTGTTCGGCATATCTCTTGATATTGGAAGCATTCACATACTTCTCATAGGTGTCCCCATTCACTACAACCAGTGTCGGCGCCTGCATAACTCCATACTTCTGGGTCAGTTCTACATTCTCTTCCGCATCAATCAGAATGTACTGTTCGTCCTGAAGATAGGTCTTGGCGAGTCTGCAATTAGGACAGGTCTTGGTGGTAAATAAGTATTTCACATCCTCTGCAGGAGCCACCTCAACCTTGGCATCCGCATCATGTCCGGATACTGTCACTACAGTTGCGGAAGGTCTCTTCAGTGTAGAATTGGCAATATCGTATACCAGTCTGTTCTTATACTCCTGTGTCTTACCGTCGTTCCAGTTCTGAACCGGTCTATAGTAGCCTGTAATTCGGCTGTATACTTCTGTTACTGCTCCGCAGTGCGGACATACTTTCTGCTCACCGGCAAGGTATCCATGCTCACGACATACGGAATAGGTGGGCGATAAAGTATAATAAGGAAGCTTATAATTCTCAGCGACCTTACGTACCAATGATGCAGCAGCATCCCAGGTAGGAAGCTTCTCGCCTAAGAATGCATGAAATACAGTACCGCTGGTATACAGTGTCTGCAGTTCATCCTGAATGTCAAGGGCGTCGAAAATATCTGCGGTGAAATCAACAGGCAGATGTGAACTGTTTGTATAGTAAGGTGTATCGCCGGGCTTACCTGCTGTCTTAATACCTGGCCAGCGCTTACGGTCATGCTTGGCAAGACGGTAGGATGTAGACTCAGCGGGTGTCGCCTCTAAGTTGTAGAGATCACCGTACTGTTCCTGATAATCGGAGAGACGATTTCTCATGTGGGTTAGAACTTCCTTGGTGAACTCCTGTGTACGCTTGTCTGTCATATCTGCTCGAAGCCAATTGGCGTTCAGACCAACTTCGTTCATACCAACCAGACCAATGGTCGAGAAATGGTTATCAAAGTTGCCAAGGTATCTCTTGGTATAAGGATATAATCCTTCATCAAGCAGTCTGGAGATAATACCTCTCTTCACCTTAAGGCTTCGAGCGGCAATATCCATCATCCTGTTCAGTCTTGTATAGAAATCATCCTTGCTGGTTGCTTGGTAGGCAATTCTAGGCATATTAATGGTAACAACACCAATGGAGCCCGTCGACTCACCCGATCCGAAGAAACCACCTGTCTTCTTACGAAGTTCGCGCAGGTCAAGACGAAGTCTGCAGCACATGGAACGAACATCGGAGGGCTCCATGTCAGAGTTAATATAGTTGGAGAAATACGGCGTTCCGTATTTACTTGTCATTTCAAATAACAGGCGATTGTTCTCGGTGTCGGACCAGTCGAAATCACGTGTTATTGAATAAGTAGGAATGGGATACTGGAAGCCTCTGCCATTGGCATCGCCTTCAATCATGGTCTGAATGAAGGCCTTGTTGATCATATCCATTTCCTTCTTACAGTCTTTATACTTAAAGTCCATCTCCTTGCCACCTACAATTGCAGGAAGCTCAGCCAAATCACCGGGCACGGTCCAGTCCAGAGTAATATTGGAGAAAGGTGCCTGTGTGCCCCAGCGACTGGGAGTATTCACGCCGTAAATAAAGGACTCAATGCACTTCTTAACATCCTTATAAGTCAGATTATCAACCTTCACAAAGGGAGCAAGATAGGTATCAAAGGAAGAAAATGCCTGAGCGCCCGCCCATTCATTCTGCATGATACCAAGGAAGTTCACCATCTGATTACAGAGAACAGACAGGTGAGCTGCGGGAGCGGAGGTAATCTTACCACTAATACCGCCAAGACCTTCCGTAATTAACTGTTTCAGGGACCAGCCTGCACAGTAACCGGTAAGCATGGACAAATCGTGGATATGAATATCCGCATTACGATGTGCTTCGGCAATCTCTTCATCGTAAATCTCGGACAACCAGTAATTTGCTGTAACAGCACCGGAATTACTCAGAATCAGACCACCAACGGAATAAGTTACGGTAGAGTTCTCCTTCACTCTCCAGTCCTCTACCTTCACATAGCTATTTACAACATCCTTATAATCAAGGATGGTCGACTTCATGTTACGAATCTTCTCTCGCTGCTTACGATACAGGATATAAGACTTGGCAACCTCTGTATAACCGGCCTGCTCAAGAACAGTCTCCACGCTGTCCTGAATATCCTCAACGTGAATCATATTCTCCTTCATCTTACTCTGAAAATCCGCAGTTACTCTAAGCGCCAGAAGATCAATCATATCATTGTTGTACTGCTTCTCACAGGCAACAAAGGCCTTCATAATCGCATCATTAATCTTACTTAGTGTAAAATCTGCAATCTCCCCGTCTCGCTTCACAACCTTAAACATAGAAATACTCCCTTCCTCTCCAAACAAATCACGGCCACATCTATGCGGCCACTGAACACAGTATAGCATCATCCTGTAAGCACGGTCAACAGCAAAGCACTATATCTTGTGTTATTTATTGACCGCCACCAAATATATGGTGGTATTCGATTTGTTCCTAAGATACGGGAGTATATAAATATAGGGCACTCCCAACCGAAGTGCCCATTGTATTCACGTAGTTATCTTGTCTCTAAGAACCGGTATTCTCTCTGAGCCACCTCATCATTAGGATACAGCGCCAGATATTCTTTCATCAGAACTGCTGCTTTGCGGAAATCATGAAGATATTCATAAGCTACAATTTCATTAAACCGAAGGCTCTGCATATATTCCGGCTGGTTCAGAGCAATTCCTGCCTGAAATGCAGCCAGCGCACCACTATAATCTTCCAGTTTCAGTTTCAGAAGTCCCATAGACAGAAACATTTCTGTCTCTTCCGGATGCTGGTTCAAGTATTCCGTATAAAGCCCGGAGGCATAATTCAAATCGCCTAATGCTTCATAAGTCTTACACAGATAAAGAATCAAATCCTTGGTATCCTTATTCTTCTTATCTGAGCGATACTTCTCAAAGGAATTTCTGGCATCCTCGTATTCCCCTACATAGTAGCTGAGCACGCCCTTCTGATAATCCGTCTTCTTATAGTCTGTATTCAATGCTCTGTGAACATAAGCCTTGCCGTTATCTTCATAGCCTGCTGCCGTTAGATCCTTGCAAATCTGAATATAAATATCGTAGTCGGTAGGGTCGAGTACAACGGCTCTGTCATAATCATCCATGGCAGAAATCTTATCGTCCATACTAAGAAGCACCCTGCCTCTGAGATAATAAGCAGTCTTATCCTTTTCATTCATGTTGATAATGGAGGTATAGGTATCATAAGCCCCTTGAAAATCCCCGGTCTTAAACTGGGCAACTGCCAGATAGTAGGAAATATCATAGTCAATTCTGCGAATCCGTCCATCCGACTCAGCAAGTGCCCTAAGAAAACAATCTACCGCATCTTCATATCGATACAGACCCATGTTGGCCATGCCTTTACCACGATATACAATCTGTAAATCTTCCCCATCCGATGCTGCCGCATCAAAATAAGCCGCAGCGGAAGTATAATCCATGGTCTTGAGCGCATCATATCCCAGCTCCGTATTGGATTTCTGCTGTTCTTCTCCGCATCCCGACAGCATCAGGCAAAATAATAGGATTGTCATCCAAAGAGTAAACTTCTTCATATATGCAAAACATCCGTTTCTATTTCATTCTCTGTAGATTATACGT
>JAZLHG010000495.1:0-3340 GCA_045616705.1 Lachnospiraceae bacterium
TTCTGTAGGTAACGGTAATGGTTCCGTCACCATCGGTGGTAGGGCTTACCCCGTGTTCCTGACCGTCATAGAATTCGGATACGGGGCTTACTGTAATATGCTGCGTTGCCTCACCGACAGTCAGGGTACCATTTACGTATGTAATAAGATAGTTACCTGTTACCGTATCTCCGGTTGCGGTTCTTGTAACTACCGCATCACTGGGCACATTGGGAACCTCACCCTTTTCGGTAATGGTTCCGGTTACTGTAACAGAAGTAATCGCATCACCCTTTGCAAGACTTCCACTCTGCAGTGTCCATCCGGACTCTGTAAGGGGATTGCCATCATATGCCGTCTTATGAGCATCCTTTGCTTTGATTGTAATCACTCTCTGAGAAATGGTGAATTCTCGCTCTGCATCAAATCCCGGAGTCGAAGCATCATATGCCAAATAGTTGGCACCTTCTGCAATTTCAACAACAACCTTATAATCACCTGCATCTACAGGTGCACCGGGCAGTTCTGTGAAGCTGCCACCACTCTTTCGATAGAATGTAACGGTAACTGTACCATCCCCCACCTTGGTATAGGTAGGATTGTGAACTGCCGCATTGTCATAGACTTTGCTTAAATCACTGATATTCGTAATAGAACTTGCAGCCTTCTCAATCGCTAAAGTACCGTCTAACAGCGTAATCTCATAATTGGCTGTAACATTTACTGCACCCTTCTTAATGACCACGGTATTAATCTGATTATCTACCATATTCTCAGCGAAGTTCGTAATCTTAGAAGTTGCCTTAAAGGTCACCGTTTCAATATCCACATTACCCGGTTCTGTTGCAGTTAAATCAACCAGACTTCCGCTTGTAATCGTGTAAGTTCTTTGTGTATGTGCAGTTCCGTTATAGGTGAAGCTGCCGTCATCTGCCTTAAAGGTAATGGGGCGCTTACCAACCTCGAACGGAATCTTGCGTACGCCTGTGAAGTTCTTATTATTTGCCGTAATTACCGCATAGGCCTTAGAAGACTCTGTTGTAGCATAGATATTCTTCTCCCAGCTCAGAACGTAATCCCCAGCGAATCCTTCCGTAAGAACAATCGGTGCACCGGAGGAGGAATCTGTTACGGTTACCTGTGGTTTATGGGCAGTTCCGTCATAGATAAAGTTCGGAACCGTAGTAAAGTCTACGGATACTGTATCATCATTTACAGAACGACCGGTAACTGTAAGAGTTCCCAACGACTTGGTAACGACATAGTTATTATTGCTACCACCCTCGCTGTAGACAACCTTATCGCCATCCGTCGCTCTCACAATGGTAAGACCGGTATAGCTGTTACTGCTGCTACCAACATCTGTCTGGGATGCACCCATGGTCAGGCTCAGCGTATCACCGGCTGCAAGATCAGGGCTTACACTCCAATCAGCTTCATAACCCTCACCTGCTGTGGTATGGTTCCGAATAAGAGGCGTTCCATCATAAACCTTGCTACCGCTTGCTGTGGTTACAGTGATTGCCAAGGGCTTAATGGTCAGATTACCCTCTACATATGTGATTGCATAGTTATCGGTTACATCTACACCGGAAGCCTTAATCACCGCATTCGCAATCGGATTATTATTCGCAATATTCTCTTCCACATAAGTAACACTGCCTGTTATATCGACAGACTCAACTATCTGTGTACTCAAAAGACCTCTTGATAATTTCTGTGCTTCCACTGTATAGCCGGACTGTATTAACGGTGTTCCGTCATAGACCTTCTCCCCATCCTTGGCCGTAATGGTTACCGGACGTTTACCGATTGTGAAGATCTTCTCTGCTGCAAATCCATCTGTTGTCGTATCATATGCCTGGTAATTGGTTCCTTCCGCAATTTCAATGACAACCTTATAATCTCCTGCGTTAACGGGAACTGCAGGATATAAATCCCATCCATCGGACGCATTCTTCTTATAGTAGCTAACCGTTACGGTACCATCACCCACCTTGTCATAAGTAGGTGCAGCAATCGGAGAAGCATCATATACCTTACTGCGATCGCTGATATTACTGATGAGACTGGGAATCTTGTTAAGACTTAAATTACCCTTTTCAGTTGTAATATCATAACTTGCGGTTACATCCTTTGTACCTTTCTTAATGGTTACGTTCTGGATGGTATTGTCTACACCGCCTGCAACCACATTCTGAATCTTAGAATCTGCAGTAAAGGTTACTGTAGCCACATCCACGTTGTCCGGTTCTGTTGCGCTTAAATCAACCAGA
The DNA here is from genome assembly GCA_045616705.1 of Lachnospiraceae bacterium. Taxonomy (GTDB): domain Bacteria; phylum Bacillota; class Clostridia; order Lachnospirales; family Lachnospiraceae; genus UBA2868. The sequence continues at coordinate 2,256 of JAZLHG010000495.1, forward strand.
CTTCCACTAGTAATGTTGTACTCTTTGCGGTCGTGTACGCTACCGTCATAGTCCCAGTTATCACTGGCAGCTGTGAAGGAAATCGGTCGCTTGGCAATATGAAATTCCAGTCTTCTCTCGCCTGTATAATTCTTATTATTTGCAGTTAATACTGCATAAGCCTTAGAATCCTCTGTTGTAGCGTAAATATTGTTGATCCAGGAGATGGTATACTCACCACCTGAACCTTCCGTTACACTGACAGGAGCACCTGATACACTGTCCGTTACGGTTACCATAGGCTCATGCTTGGTACCGTCATACATATAATCAGGCACTGACGTAAAGTCAACCGCAATACCATCTGCTGTGATGCCACGCTTGGTGATGGTCAATGTTCCAAGCGCATCTGTAACAACATAACAGTTATCCTCTGCATCCTTCGCATACACCTGCTTACCGTTATGGGTAATCACTAAATCTACATAAGTATTGTTGCCTGCTGCCGTATCACTTACTTCTGTTGCACTACCGGTTACGGTATGAGTCTCTGTATCGGATTCACCAAGAGCATTCACTGCACCTTGGGTTCCAACATAAGATAAAGTAAATTCGCTATTGGTAAGTGCAGAACCGTCATAAGACTTCTCATCTGTTCCTGTGGTCACCTGAATGGGTCTCGCTGTAATGGTTACAGTACGATATACGGAATAGAATGTTGCACCGTTAGAGCTGATGATACAGGAATAAATCGCATTCTCGTCCACAAAGGTTACCGGGAAATCGCTCTCTGTTGCACCAACAATCTCCACACCGTTTCTACACCACTGGTATGTACTTGGCAATCCATTGTTATCAAAGTCTACATGAAGAACAACACTTGTTCCGTCATACTCTTCTGTGTATACACCATGATCCGGTGTAATCAGCGAACCATGGAAGGTAGCGGTAATGGTACCTGCCACATCAATGACGTTAGATGCGTCACTCACTTCCGAATCCAGACAGTTTCTAAGATTGCTACTCATTGCCTGAACGGTAAATACGTACTGGTTCTCATTGTTAATATATAAGTCGGATCGTAGCCATGTCGTTCTGTGAGCCAA